>JAZUSM010000039.1:0-12829 GCA_045606725.1 Oscillospiraceae bacterium
TTAGGGCAACAAAATTAAAGTTAAAAAACGGAGGAATATACAAATGAAAGCTACGGGTATTGTCAGAAGAATTGACGACCTGGGTCGTGTGGTAATCCCAAAGGAAATCAGACGCACTATGCGTATTCGTGAGGGTGACCCCCTCGAAATCTACACAAGCAATGACGGAGAGGTTATTTTCAAGAAATACAGTGCAATCAATGAGATGGCTGGGTCTGCGGCGCAGGTTGCGGAGGTTATGACAAAGCTTGCAAACTGTCCGACGGTTGTTTTTGACCGTGACCATGTTGTTGCTGTTGCTGGTGTACAGAAGAAGGAATTCAGCGAACGCCGTGTTTCTCAGGCGCTTGAGGAATATCTTGAAAACCGCAAGAACTATCTTTACACTTCTCACAATGACGCTAAGGTTTTCCCTGTTGAGGGAATTGACCGTCCTGCAATTGCATGCTCACCTATTCTTGCTTCGGGAGATGTTACTGGTGCAGTTGCATTTCTTGCCCCAAACAACGAATCCGTTGCAAATGAGGTTCAGCAGAATCTTATTCAGGCTGCGGCGCAATTTCTTGGCAAGCAGATTGAGGAATAAGAAAAATCCAGAGGAGATTAACTTCTTCTCTGGATTTTTTCATAATTTACAGCTGATATCTGTGTGACAGCGCCTTTTAAAATTTGTTTTTTACAAGTGAAACTCCGAAAATTGCAATGACAAGTACCGCAAGCGAAATCAAGGTGACGGTAAGATTACCCATGCCACTATTTTCGTCAGCTGCAGGTTTCTGCTCTGTATTTTTCATACTTTCCTTGACTGTTTCCGTGACAGGATTATTTTCTGACTGGTAGTTTTGTTTGTCAGCAGGAATTTCCTGCAACTGCGGAGGGACAGCATTGAATCCGTCGGGCATTTCAGGTGTTGCACCATTTGGCATCTGAGGCGGATTGATATTCATATCAGGAATTTCATTTTCGTTCGGGAATTTCCCGTCAGGACGGTTGTTTCCTCCTTGATTTCCGAAGCCGCCGAAATCTCCTCCGCCCATGCCTGTACCGAGGTCGGAAAGATTAATCCCTGCTGCATCAACAAGCTTATCGGGATTTGACTTCTGTTCTTCGGTTGTTGCGGGAATTGTTCCGTTAAGCTGACCGTTTATACTTGTCATGCGCAGTTCCGCAATTTCCTTGAAGGCTTCGACTGCTTTCAGGTACTCGTCATAGGTGTAAAAGGCAGTCGGGTCGTTTTTTACATAATTGCCGATAGTATTGTTTATCTCATCAAGCTTTGCGGAAAAACTTCCGTCGGCGAAATAGTTGTCCATAAGCTGCTCAAGATAGCTGTGATATTTCGCAAGGTACTCCTCATTTTCGAGAAGCTTCGATATAAGCGGTCTTTCGGACATTTCAACTCCGCTTACGGGAGTATCAATCGGGAAATTTATTGTATCAGAAGCGTTGCTGCCCATAAATGCACCCCAGGCATAGTTGTAATCCCAGGGAAGAATCTGAAGCTTGCTGCCGTGCTCATAAATGTAGTAATTCTGTGCCATCTGTGACGAGTAGCTGTCAAGATTTACAACGACAGTATGTACGGCAAGGTAACGCAGTATTTCGTCAACATCAAAATATTCTTCAATATTTTCTCCGTCATTAAGCGCCTTTATTGCGGCTATGACACGCTGATAATCTTCTTCAGTGCTGTCATTTCCTACGGCATTGCTGAAAATAGCAGGGTAGCTTGAACTGCTGTCGTCGGTGTAGAGAAGTGCTCCGCCAGACGAACCTGCACCTATTCCGCCTTCAATTCTGTCTTTGCCGTTTCGGTCAAATCCCTGACTTTCGGAATTATCTGCGGCAGGATTTCCGTTTTTGTCAAATCCTTTGCCGAAGTCATTACTGAAGTTTTCAGATTTCATCATTCCGTTGTCGTTTCCGCCCATACCTCCGACGGTTTTCACGTTGTACAGCACGCCGCTTTCGTCGCCGCTGATTCTTTGCTCATAGCTGTCGTTGTAGGCTTCGATTGCAAAATACAGTCCCCATTTTTCGCCGTTAAGGGAAATATCGGCGTAATTGAAATAGGGTGTTTCAATTCCCAGAGATTTCATCATGTCAAAGGCGGTGTATTCCTTCATGCAGGCTGCGTCGCCAATCATATTGTTAAGCACAAGCATATCAAGTCCGTAGCAGGTCTGATTGTCAACGTATTCGTCAAACCTGATTTTGAAGCTGTAACGGTCGCTGTCCGAGGAATTTACCTGCTGGAGGCTGTTGTTGCCCTTTGGCCGTATTCCGACATTTGAAATTTTCTTGTTGTTGATTACAACATCGACGGGAATATATTCCTCGTTCATGGCGTTGTCAAGCATGTTCTGCCACTGTGTTTCATCGGCAATGATGTCAATTGTCATAATTTCAGTGCCGAAAAGCTGACTTGCGTATACAGGCTCTGTTTTTGCGGACAGCGTTTCTTTTACTCCGCCCTCGGGAATAAACAGCATCAGAAGCACGATTGCTGCTGCAACGGACATGGCAATTGCCGTTATGATACCGATTTTTTTACTTTCAATCACCTTTGCTCACCTGCTTACGCCATGTATTCTCCGTTGTAGCTTACAAGAGCACACTTTGTTATTCCCTCTGTTTCAGCAAGGATATTGCACATTTTTGTGTTGCCGTCGATAAGCTTTACTTCAACGGTAATTTCAATTCCGTTTGGTGTGACGGATTTGGATTTTACAAGCTGTTTTCTGGTATTTGCCCTGATGATTTCCATTGCTTTTTCCTCAGCGGTATTATTTTCACAGCTGATGATTGCGATGTAAGGCGTGTCGTTCGTTTTTTTGTTGACGAAAATAACAAGTACGATGCCGATTACGACTGAGCCGATTACCGCAAGAGGAATGAGTCCTGCACCTGTTACGATACCTGCGGAAATTGCCCAGAAAAGAAATGCAATATCAAGCGGCTCTTTCACGGCGGTACGGAAACGCACGATTGAAAGTGCACCGACCATACCGAGTGAAAGGATTACGTTTGATGTTACTGCAAGGATAATCAGGGTTGTGATAAGCGTCATTGCAACAAGTGATACACCGAATGAGGTGCTGTACATTACTCCGCGGAAGGTCTTCTTGTACACGGTGTAGATGAAAAGTCCAAGCGCAAAGGAAACTGTCATTGCGATTATTACGTCAAGGATTGAAAAACCGCTTACCTTTTCAAGAAAGCTTGATTTGAAAATATCACTGAAATTCATAATTGTTCCTCCGAAATAATTTTATATGTATCTGCACGCCGCATATTTTGAGAATGACGTGGACTGTCTTCCGTCAAGACGGAGCAGGTCAGCAATAATCTGCGGAAGAAATTCGTCATATTTTACTTCCATTATTGTTGTATTGGGCACGGGTACGGCTGAAAGCTGCGTGCTGAAAAAGCCCTCCGTAAAGGCGCTTGAATGTATGTCATAATCAAATGTAATGCGGACATTTCCCGGAGCGTAGACGTATGCCTTGCGGGTATAGTCAACTATCAGCTTCGGACGCAGGCACTCGCCTTCAAGCTTTGCATAGAATTCATTCAGCAGCAGATTGTCTGACTCTGCAAGGAATTCCCATTTACCTGCCATAATGTGCTCAGTCTGTTCTTTTGTAATTCTTGCCTGCTCTTTCAGAGTAAGCCCCTTATGCTTGCTTTTCTTTTCAAGCAGGATAAAGCTGTCGTCCATGTTGTAGTAACGGATGCGGAATTTTTCCCTTACGCTTATTCCGTCAAGCTTTTCTCTCAGTGCCTTGTCCATGTAGTTGTCAAAATAAAGACTTCTTATAAAATATGAGCCGTTGCTGCAATGTTCGTCGGGCGAGGCAAAAAGCTTTATTTTGCTGTCAAGCATAAGATAATCCGCCATGTTTATGCTGTGTTTGTATTCGTGACGGTATTTCATCATTTTCTCCTTTCACTTGTAATAGGTATATTTTAGCACGTTAATATTAAGTCTTTGTTAAGTAAAGTGTTGTTGAAATGAAAGCTGTGTGAAAAAAGCCGCTGTTTCTGTGAAACAACGGCCTGAATATTAAAGAATAACCTGATTTCTGCCGTTCTGCTTTGCTTTGTAAAGCTTCTCATCGGCGTCACTTATGTTGTCTTCGATGGATTTGAGAGGGTCTATTTCAGTTACACCAAAGCTCATTGTAACCTTGATTTCCAGTTCCTCAAACTTACAGACGGAGTCCATAATTACCAATCTCAGGCGTTCAGCTATTTCTGCAGCCTGATTTGCATCGGTATCGGGAAGAATTACAATGAATTCCTCGCCGCCCCAGCGGTAAATTCCGTCACAGAATCTTGAGTTCTGGCGGAAGCTGCCTGCAACATGCTTCAGAACGGCATCTCCTGCATTATGGCCGTATGTATCGTTGACCTTCTTGAAGAAGTCGATATCACAGATGAACAAAGAAACGGTATGGAACTCATTTGGATTGTCAAGAAGTTTTTTATAGGTGTTGTTGTAATCATGGTGGAAGCCCATTCTGTTTTTCAGCTCGGTGAGCTTGTCGTGCATTGAATCATCGAGGAAAGTTTCGGATTCGAGGGTTATGCCGCAGATGAAAGCGGCAAGAGAAAGCTTGCGAACGTCCTCAACGATATCGAATTTTCCGTCGTTGTCGAGTTTGTTGATTGCCTGATAAGCACCGATAAATTCGCCCTTGCAGTTGGAAACCGGCATAACGAGGATTGATTTTGTAACGTAGCCGGTTCTTTTATCAACTGCGGAATTGAAATCAGGGTGATTGTAAGGGTCATTGGTGACAATCGGTTTGCCCTCGGCAAGCGCCTTGCCCACAAGGCCTGTTCCCTCAGGGATTACAATTCTGCCTGTTCCTACAGCAGCGGTTGTCCAGATTTCATGTGAGCGCTTATCCCACTTCCAGAAGCTTGCTCTGTCAGCATTTACAAGAACCTTGCTAAGCTCGGTAAGAAGCTTGAAAATTTCAGCATGGTCATTGGAAGCGTCGGAGTCATCCACACTCATCTGCTTATATAAATCTGATGTAATTTCAAAAATATGGTCAAGCATAGCGTTGTTATCCATATAAAACGTCCTTTCACGGATTTATTTAATAGTATTATACCATTTGCTGAAAAAAAAGTAAATAGAAATTCAAAAAAAATTCATAAAAGTAGTGACAAATTGATTTTTATATGTTATAATATAAATGTAAATAAATTATAAAAATTTTTTAACAATTTATAAATACTTTCATAAGGAGAGTTTAATATGAAATTTCTTGCTTCGCTTTCGCTGAAAGCCAAGATTATAGCAGGTGCTGTAGCAGTTGCGGCTGCAGCGGGTACTGCCGCGGTTGTAATCGTTCTATCGGCAATGCCTGAGGCTTTCAGACTGCTGAAAATTTTTGAAATGACGGGAACATCGGTTGTAACCCGTGCAGATGCAGGTGCTATTGACGCTTATACGGGTATGAACCTTGAAAGCGGTGATATTATTGAAGTCGGGGAAAACAGCACAATGATGCTTTCTCTTGACAGCGACAAATATCTTTCGCTCGACCCGAGTACTGTTCTGGAGCTTATCGCAGAGGGTACGGAGGAGGACAGTAAGACAACCGTCAACCTTAAAAGCGGCGGCGTGCTGAATGAGATTACAGAGCCGCTTTCCGCTGAGTCGTCATATTCTGTGAATACGCCTAAGGCTACTATGGCGGTGCGAGGAACAAGCTTCTATGTTTCGGTGCAGGTGCTTGATGATGGTTCATACATAACGGACGTATCTGTTTTCCACGGTAAGGTTGAAGTTCAGCTTATTGATGAGGAGGGCAGTCCAAGGGGAGAACCTGTTATCGTTCAGCCAAACGAAAGTGTTGCAATACTTACAGTTCCGTCGGAGGGCAACATATCAGGTGCAGAAATCAACGGTACTTCCTGCTTTATCCTCCGTAAAAGCGATGGAAGCGATACCTTTGCTCTGGTTGAGGACGGTGAAAGTCCGATTATGCCGCTTAACATCAATATTATCCCTGACCGTGTGATTGACCGCATAATCAACACACATGACAGGACAGATATTGTTCTGAGTGAAGCTGTTCTTGCTTCTCTTCTGGGTGATGATACATATTCAGCAAACAGCGAAACAACTTCTCAGATAAGTGCTGATGAAACAAGTACTACAACGCTTTCGGAAACATCCGTTGAAACAACAGTTCCCGAAACCACAACAGAAACCTCCGTTGAAACAACTGTCCCCGAAAATGCTGTTACAGAGGAAACCGTTATCCCAAGCGAAATGACTACAGTTCCTGAAACAACAGTTACAACAGCTGTTTCAAAGAGGGATAAGGAAGCTGCTGTCACAACTGCTCCAGAAACAACTTCCAAAAAGAAAAATACAACTGTGGATACAACTGTTACTGCCAAAAAGGAAACAACTACAGCAAAAACTACCGTAAAGCAGAAACCTTCCACAACCAAAACAACGCAGGCAACTACAACGGTTCCGTCAGGTGCGGGAAATATTATTATAGTAGACCCGGTTACAACTACTGCTACAACGGCAGGCAGCAGACCTGCGCTTGTTTCCGGCAGCGCTGTTCCGTCTGTGACCACAACTGTTCCCGTAACAGGAGAAACAGAGATATTTACTACAACTACCGAAGCTGAGCCTGTATATTATACTGTAAACTTCATTTCAAATCCGGGCGGCATTATGGTAGCGGCTCCGCAGACTGTCGAGGAGGGCGGATACGCAGAAGAACCGACAGAGTATTCAACATCTATCCGTATTGATGGTGAAGAATATACATTCTGGGACTTTGAGTCACCGTTTGGTCCGATTACAGCCGATACGGATGTACTTGTCAAGTATGTCAAGGTAACTACTGTATTCAGCGTTTATGTAACAGACAACGGAACAACAACCCTTGTGGGCACATATGATGAGGGAGAAACCTTTGCACTTCCTCAGCCTGCTGGCAAGGAAAACGCAGTGTTCAAGTACTGGGGACACAGAGGGGTAACTTCAGGCGGTGCTCTCAGAGAAAGAGGACAATATCAGCCGGGTGCTTCTTTGACAGCAAGTCATGACAATGCCTACGAATTTGAGTCCTATAGTGATACGGATATCAGATTTGAAGCAGTTTATGAGGACAAGACACCTGCAACTATAAGTTATGCATATAACGGTACGACATATAAGACCGTAAATGCCTATGTCGGAGATTCACTTCTTGTACCTGGATTTGATGCGGCTGCAGCAGGTATTCCTGACGGAACTTCCTATACATTTAATGGTTACAAATATGGTAATAACCAAAGCTGTACGATAGGTGATACTATTACGATTGAGGGCGATCTGACTCTGAATGCTGATATTGCAATATCTGTAACGGTAACATTCCTTGATCATGCGGATAACGTAATTGGCACAAGAACTGGAAACGCTGGTTCTGCAATTGCCGATAGACCTACCGCACCTGCTCGTAACGGCTACAGCTTCACAGGTTGGCTTCGTGTTGACAATGGTGCTTCTTTCGACGGAAATATTCCCGCAGATGCAACAACTGATTTCAGCGTAAAGGCTGATTATTTGGGAGATCTTGTTACAATTACATTTACATATAACGGGAATACATATGCAACATATTCAGGTGACCTTTATAGAGTTGGCGAAGAGTTTATACTCCCTGAATTTGATTATGCAGCGGCTGGAATATCCAGTACTACTCATACATTTTCAGCATATACCTATGGCACGGGTGATCTTCGTCCGCATTGTCCGGCAGGAATAAAAGTTACTCTTTCAGGTGACATAACGTATCAGGCCATTGTAACATCACCATAAATTCCAAAACCGACGGACATTTCTCCGTCGGTTTTGCTTTTGCACAAAAAGTCAGTTATCGGACACAATATACTATTGATTTGCTGAAAACAATGGTGTATAATTAGCACGATATTTTATTGACGGAAATGGTTAATTACCGAAAACTTAAAATCAGGTATTTTAGGTTTGGAGAGATGATTTGTATGTTTTCTTTTTTGATAGTTATAATTTATATTGCTTTTATCAGCCTTGGACTTCCTGACTCGATTACGGGGTCGGCGTGGCCTGTTATGCACGGTGAACTGGGCGTGCCCCTTTCCTATGTGGGAATTGTGACGATGATTATTGCGGGGTGCACGATAATTTCGGGGCTTACTTCCGACTGGCTGACTAGAAAGCTTGGTGCGGGACTTGTAACGGCGATAAGCGTAGCAATGACGGCGGCTGCACTGTTCGGATTTTCCGTTTCACACAGCTTTCTTCCCCTTTGCTTCTGGGCAATTCCTTACGGACTTGGAGCAGGTGCAGTTGATGCGGCGCTGAACAATTATGTTGCGCTTCATTACGCTTCACGGCATATGAGCTGGCTTCACTGCTTCTGGGGAGTGGGTGCGGCGACCGGGCCGTATATTATGTACTACGCGCTGACTTCGGGTGCAGGCTGGAACAACGGTTACAGAATAATTTCAGTTATACAGATTGTACTGACGGCTGTGCTTTTTGCAAGTCTGCCGATGTGGAAAAAGCGTGCAGATGAAACTGAAAACGGTGAGGAAGCAAAGTCGAAGGGCATTATCGGCTCGCTGAAAATAAAGGGCGTGCCGCTGGTGCTGGTGATGTTTTTCGGGTACTGTGCACTTGAAGCTACGGCGGGAATATGGGCGAGCAGTTACCTTGTTGAATACAAAGGCACGGACGCTGAAACTGCGGCGAGGTTTGCTTCGCTGTTCTATATAGGAATTACTGCGGGTCGCTTTGTTTGCGGCTTTATTGCTGATAAAATCGGGGACAGAAACCTTATACGGCTTGGTCTTGCGGTTATCACGGCAGGACTTGTGATGATTATGCTTCCCGTACAAATCAATGCGGTTGCGCCGGCTGGTCTGGTTGTGGTGGGAATTGGATGTGCACCGATTTATCCGTCGGTTATTCACGCTACACCTGCAAACTTCGGCAAGGAAAATTCTCAGGCAATTATCGGCATACAGATGGCGAGTGCATATGTGGGCACAACTTTTATGCCACCGCTTTTCGGTGTGATTGCGGAAAATATAAACATTGGTCTGTATCCGTTCTATATGGCGGTTTTTGCGGTGCTGATGGTTGTATGCTCGGAATGGCTCAACAAAAAAGTTTCGGAAAGGAATTGATTATATGAAGTACACAAACCCTATTGTCAAGGGCTTTTACCCTGACCCAAGCGTATGCTTTGCAAACGGTAAGTTCTATCTTGTTTGCAGTTCATTTCAGTATTTCCCTGGCGTGCCGCTTTTTGAAAGTGACGACCTTGTAAACTGGAAGCAGATTGGACACGTTTTAACACGCAAGACTCAGGTTATGCTTGAGAAAATCAACAGCTCAGGCGGTGTGTTTGCGCCGACTATCCGTTATCATGACGGACGTTTCTATATGGTTACAACAAATGACACTACACATCAGAATTTCTACGTTTATACGGACGACATCTACGGCGAATGGTCCGAGCCGATTTTTGTTGACCAGGGCGGTATTGACCCGTCGCTGCTGTTTGACGATGGCAAGGTTTACTTTATGAGCAACGGCGCTGACGATGACGGTGTGGGCGGTGTTGTACAGTGCGAAATCAACGTTGAAACGGGCGAAAAGCTGTCCCGCAGCAAATGCATATGGCAGGGTTCCGGCGGACGTTATCTCGAAAGTCCGCACCTTTATAAAATCAATGGCGGATACTACCTTATGGCTGCGGAGGGCGGCACAGAGTACGGTCATATGATTACTTACGCACGTTCTGACTCGCCTTGGGGTCCGTTCAGAAATTATCCCGATAACCCCGTGCTGACAAACAGAAACAAGGCGCCTTTCATCATTCAGGGTATCGGTCACGGCGACCTTATTCAGCACACAAACGGCGACTGGTTCATTCTTTCCCTCGGTTTCCGTCAGATACATATGTGGCAGCCTTACCACCATCTCGGACGTGAGGTTTTCCTGACACCTGTCAAGTTCGGCGAGGACGGCTGGTTCACGGCTGGTACAAACGGTGTTACTGATTGGAAATACGAAATCAAGGGCGATTTTGAGCAGGCTGAAAAGAAGAACTACACCTTTGAAAATACAAAGTGGAATCTTGACTGGATTTATCTCCGTCACCCCGTACTTGAAAACTACGGGCTTTCCGATGGCAAGGCTGTGCTTCACGGCACGGATATTACCCTTGATATGGTTGATACACCGACTTTTCTCGGCATAAGACAGCGTGACTTCAATATGGATTTTGCTGTTGATGTTACTGCTGATAAGGGCGAGGCAGGCGTGACGATGTATATGTGCGAAAGCGAGCATTACGACATTGCAATCCGTGAAAACGGTGACGGCTTTGAGGCTGTGCTGAAGCTGAATATCGGTGATATCAAGCACGTTCAGAGTACACTTCCGCTTTCGGGTAACAAGGCAAGGCTGATTGTCCGTGCTGACAATTTCGGCTACAAGTTCTTTGTCAGTGATAACGGCAAGGAAACAGGTCTTGGCTACGGCAGCACGAAGTACCTTTCAAGTGAGGTTTCGGGCGGCTTTACGGGAGTTGTAATGGGACTTTATGCTGTTGGAAACAACACTGCTGAATTTACAAAGCTTAACATTGATTATTTTGAGAATAAGGAGTAATTGATATGAAAACATTGACCGCACCTATGGGCTGGAACAGCTGGGATTGCTACGGCGCAGCTGTTGACGAGGCAACTGTAAGAAAGAACGCTGAATTTATGGCGAAGCACCTGAAGCAGTACGGCTGGGAGTACGTTGTTGTTGACATTCAGTGGAGTGCACCGAATGCTACATGTCACGAATATGAGCCGTTCGGTGAGCTTTGCATGGACGAATATTCCCGTCTTATCCCTGCGGTAAACCGTTTCCCGTCTGCAGCTGACGGTAAAGGCTTTGCACCTCTTGCGGAGTACGTTCACTCTCTCGGATTGAAATTCGGTATCCATATTATGAGAGGTATTCCTCGTCACGCTGTTCATAATAATCTGAAAATCAAGGGCAGTGATATGACAGCACGTCAGATTGCACGTTCTTCAAGCATCTGTGCGTGGAATCCTGATATGTACGGCGTAAACGCTGAAGCTGAGGGCGGACGTGCTTACTACGACAGCATTTTTGAACTTTACGCAAGCTGGGGCGTTGACTTCATCAAGTGCGACGATATCTGCCGTGAGCTCCCTCACGAAGAAGCGGAGCTTGTTATGCTGAGTGAAGCACTTCACAGCTGCGGACGTGATATGGTGCTGAGTCTTTCCCCTGGACCTGCACTTCTTGAAAAGGCTGAGCTTTACAAGCAGATTTCGAATATGTGGCGTATTACAGACGATTTCTGGGACAAGTGGGAGCTTCTTTACGCTATGTTTGAGCGTGCTGAAAAATGGAGTATCCATACAGGTGCAGGGCACTGGCCTGATGCGGATATGCTTCCGATTGGTCCGCTTCTTCAGGATTACGACAAGTCAATCCGCACTAAGTTTACTGAGGACGAGCAGGTTACGATGATGACCCTCTGGAGTATATTCCGCTCACCGCTTATGATTGGCGGCGAAATGACAGGCTTTGATGATTTCACAATGAGTCTGCTGACAAATGAAAAAATTCTTGCTATGCACAGCAACGCGCGTCACTCCCATCAGGTGTGGAAGAAGGAGATTGACGGCATTGAGCATATTCTGTGGACTGCGGTTTCCTCTGAGGGCGGACAGTATATTGCTGTATTCAACACAGGCGATAAGGCAAGCAAGGTTGAAATTTCCCTTGCTGATATTGAGATTTACAATGGTGTAACTGCGACTGAGCTGTGGAGCGGCGAAACTGTTGATACTGATAAAGTAATTTCTGTAAGCCTTAACAGCCACGGTGCAAAGGCATTTTATCTGAAATAATAATAACCGTGAGTATTTTATTATATATATTATACTCACGGTTTTGTATTATATCTTGAAATTATGGTAATCTATAGAATATAGTTATATTAAAAGGCTTGATTTGAACTTAAAAATATGGTATCATTAATTTGTATTGCTTTATAATAAAAATTGGGAGGAAAATAAATGAAAATCAGTTTTTCTACGCTTGCGTGTCCTGACTATTCATGGGTTGACATATATACTATGGCTAAAGACCTTGGCTTCCACGGTATCGAGGTAAGAGGTCTTGGCAACGAAATTTCTTCTGTAAGAGCAAAGCCTTTTACAGCGACTAACATTGACGCTACAATTGCTAAGCTGAACAAGCTGGGACTTGAAATTCCCTGCCTTTCCAGCGGTGCCTGCCTGAAGTTTGCGGACAAGCATGACGAAACTGTTGAGGATATTACTCAGTACGCTGAGCTTGCAAACAAGCTTGGCACACCATATATCAGAATTCTTGCAGACCTTGAGCCTGCTCCTGTTGACGAGGTTGATGACAATGCAATCATTGCTTTCCTCAAGGAGATTGCCCCGATTGCTGAAAAGAACAACGTAACACTTCTCGTTGAAACAAACGGTGTTTACGCTGACACAGCACGTCTGAGAAAGGTTCTTGACGCTGTTGCACATAAGAATATCGCTGCTCTCTGGGATATGCACCACCCTGCTCGCTACGTTGGCGAAACAGGTCAGCAGACTGTTGAAAATCTCGGCGATTACATCAAGTACATTCACGTCAAGGACTCCGTTATGGAGGACGGCAAGCTTGTTTACAAGATGATGGGCGAGGGCGACCTTCCTATTGCTGAAATGCTTGCGGCACTTCAGAAGATTGAATATGACG
>JAZUSM010000040.1:0-3708 GCA_045606725.1 Oscillospiraceae bacterium
TGAATACGAATTCCAGATGGCGCATACAAACAAGCACCTTTACGAAAAAGCAGAAACTGTGTTCCTCTGTGCAGACAGTGAAAGCACTTACCTCTCCTCAAGCATGGTAAAGCAGATTGCTTCATTCGGCGGCGATATATCGGCTTTTGTACCTGCCGCTATTGTTGAGGATATTCAGAAAAGACTTAATGACAAACAGAAAGGAAATTAAAAAATGAGTATTGATGAAATTCTTGAAATGATGGACGATATGCTTGATAAGGCGGTAAATGTTCCTTTTACAAGCAAGAAGTCACTTATCGAAGTTGACAAGATGCGTGAGCTTATTGATGAAGTGCGTATCAATATGCCCAAGGAGGTTACACAGGCAAGAGAGCTTGTAAACGACCGCAAGACTATTCTCAACGACGCTAAGAATGAAGCTGCAAACATTATTGCACGTGCTGAACAGAGAGCCGCTGCTCTTGTTTCCCAGCAGGAAATCGTACGTCAGGCAAATGCAAAGGCAAATGAACTGAACGCTACTGCTCAGGCGCAGACAAAGGAACTCAGAGACCTTACAAACAAGTATGTTGACAATATGCTTACAAAGGTTGAAGAGCTTTTATCCAATGACCTTATTGATGTAAAGAAAGCGAGAAATGCGCTTAAGAGTACGATTAAATAAAAAGTTACACCCTGAGAAGATAAATCTTCTCAGGGTGTTTTTTTACATTACCGTTTTATAAATCTCAGCCATATTGTTTACAGCTTTTTCAACACTATATTTTTTTACATCTTCAATGTTATTTCTGCCAAATTTTTCACGAAGCTGAGAATCACCTATAATACGCTTTACAGCCATACAGAAAGCATCCATATCGTTATAATTATACAAAAGTCCGTTCTTCCCGTTTTCAATAAGATCTACGTGCCCACGGATTGAAGTTGCAATCACGGGTAAACCACTTGCCATAGCTTCGAGAAGATGAACAGGGAGTCCTTCCTGACTGCCGGGTGCAGCTACCATATCGGCAGCGGCGTAGAATTTTTCCGCATCACGACGATAACCAAAGAACTGAACGAAATCTGAAAGACCCATTTCCGTTGTTTTCTGCTTGATTTCTTCCATAAGCTTTCCCTGTCCCAGAAAAGCAAAGCGGAGATTTATATTTTCAGAACGAAGCTTTTTAAGTGCTTCAAGGAGAAAAATATGATTTTTTCTTGGAATAAACTCAGCTGCATAAACTGAAAGAAAACCATCATCAGGTATACCGAGAGAAGCACGCATTTCCGCTTTTTCGGCAGGTGTAGCAGGGCTGAATTTATCCGTATTTACACCTACACCGTCGATTTTATAAATTTTTCCTGCACGGAATTTTCTTGAAACAGCAGTTTCATAATCTTCCTTATTGATAAGTACAAGTATATCCGTATATTTTGCAAAGAATTTCTCGGCATTGTAATAAATCAACCAATCCTTTTTGGAAGCACCCTTCCAGAATGCAAAACCGTGAGCTGTATAGATTACCTTCGTTCCCTTTTTTCGTGCCTTTCCCGCCGCAAGTCGGGTAAGCGCTGCACCAATAGGAGTATGACAGTGGATAATATCATAATCACCCTCATCAATAATCTTTTTTAGCTGCTTGTATGCAGTTATATTGTCCTTATGAAATACGCTGCGTTCAAAACACACATCAAAAGTTCTGTCACAGCAGTCAATTGGCTCTTCACCCAATGAAGCGTAATGAACCTCCCAATTCTGTGCTTTGAACCAATTCACATAAGGAGCATTGAATTTTATAAAATTTGCAACATGAGATACAAAAAGTACTTTTTTCATTTCCATTACCTTTTTTATTCCTGATTTATATTAAAAGTATATCACATTTATATTACACCGTCAACCATCATTTTCCTTACAATACTTGCGTTTTGTCGCCATCCCTCCTCGGATATGCCGTTCCTGTTTATTCTGTTCCAGTACCTCTCTCACCTGACGGTAAAGCTCAGGATTTACCTTTTCAAGTCGTGCGGTTACATCCTGATGAACGGTGCTTTTGCTGATTCCGAAAACCTTTCCGGCATTTCTGACAGTCGCTTTTGTTTCAATTATGTATTCTGCGAGGCTTACACATCTTTCCTGTTTTGTTCCGTAGGCGCAGAAATCTGCGGCTGAATTTTTAATCTGTGACATGGCTTAGCCCCTCCAAATTTTTGATTTATCCGATTTATATGCGGATAAAGTCCATGTTATGTTATTTTTTTAAAGGACAAAACTGCAAGTTGAAAATCCAGATTATTCATTTCAGCCTTTTTATTGTTAATATTGCTCAAAACAAATATCACTTATATTTCTTTTAGTGCAATTCCAACAACTTTGATTTTTTGATATTGATAATTCGCATTTTTTCGTATATAATTAAGGTATATCACTTTTTACGACTATTATTGCAGATAAGATTTTTTGCATTTATTTGTTTTTAAAATTTCATCTGCTTACATTTTATAACGAAAGGATTAAAAATTATGCTTGCAGAACTTGAAAAAGATAAGGACAAAGAAATTATAAACCTTGAAGAAGATGAAATGGATCTCCTCAACGGACTTCTTGAGAATCTCAACAAAGGTACTATTGACCCTTCGTTATATATCGAGTACGATGTAAAAAGAGGTCTTCGTGATTCCAACGGTAAGGGTGTTCTTACAGGTCTTACCGAAATTTCAGACGTTGTTTCCTACGATATTATCGATGGCAAGAAGATTCCCTGCGATGGCCGCCTTTACTACCACAACTACAATGTAATGGATCTTATCAACGGTCTCGGAGACAGAAGAAACGCCTTTGAGGAAATCACTTACCTTCTTCTTTTCGGAAAGCTCCCTGATAATGACCATCTGGATCGTTTCGTTCAGCTTATTTCTGACAACCAGGTGCTTTCCACAAACTTTACCCGTGACGTTATCATGAAGGCTCCCAGCTCCAATATCATGAACGCACTTCAGAAAAGTATTCTTACACTTTATTCTTATGATAATAACCCTGAGGATATTTCTGCCCAGAACGTTCTTCGTCAGTCCATTCAGCTTATTGCAAAGATGCCACTCATTTCAGTATATGCATACTGCTCATACCGCCACTATAAAAAGCATGAAAGCCTTATGATCCGCAATCCTATCAATGAGTATTCAACTGCGGAAAATATTCTTTACATGCTTCGCGAAAACGGCGAATTCACTGCACTTGAAGCAAAGGTTCTTGACGTAGCACTGGTTATCCATGCCGAGCACGGCGGCGGTAACAACTCTACCTTCACAACACACGTTGTTACATCCTCCGGTACTGATACATACTCAGCTGTTGCTGCTGCTATCGCTTCACTCAAGGGCTTCCGCCACGGCGGTGCAAACCTTAAGGTAAAGCACATGTTTGAGGAAATCAAAACACATGTCCTTGACTGGAATGATGAAACAGCAATCCGTGAATACCTCACAAAAATTGTTGACAAGCAGGCATTTGACAAGACAGGTCTTATCTATGGTCTCGGTCATGCAGTTTATACCAAATCCGACCCCAGACAGGTTATCCTCAAGGATTATGCAAAGCAGCTTGCTGAAGAAAAGGGCCGTATGGACGAATTCAATTTCTATGACAGAATCGAACGAATCGGTAAGGAAGTTATTGCTGAAAAGCGTCACCTTTTCAAGCCCGTTTGTGCAAATGTTGAC
>JAZUSM010000041.1:0-7055 GCA_045606725.1 Oscillospiraceae bacterium
CCCTTTTCGAATAGTGCTTCAGCTATAGGAATTGTACTGAATTCATCGGCATACATAGGAATCCCCACAATTGTTGCTATAATTACTGAAAAAGGATTTTTACTGCCAAGTATCATTTCAATCCATGTCTGTGGAATCCAGTTATGTATCAGTGCGCCAACTGCTACTCCGATAAGTATGAATTTGAAAACATATTTCCAGGTTTCCCAAGCTTCCGAAAAAGCAAATTTGCTTCTTTGGCTAAAGCTTTCATATACCGTATTGTCAAGACGTTCCGCCTTGCCGAAAAGCTTCGGTTCAAGCTGTCTTTCGGGATTGATTCTTCCGATTATTGTACCGCCGATCACTGCAAGAACAAGGCCAACCAGCACATAGGCAATTGCTGTTTTCCAGCCAAAGACACTTGCAAGAACAACAAGTGACCCAAAATCCACCAGAGGAGAAGAAATGAGGAAGGAAAAGGTCATTCCGAGGGGCAGACCTGCGTTTGTAAAGCCGATGAAAATCGGAATTGATGAACAGGAACAAAATGGTGTAACCGTGCCGAGAAGTGCGGCAAGAATATTGCCTCCGATACCCTTGTACCTTTCAAGAATTTGCTTTGTACGTTCAGGCGGAAAATAGGTTTGTATAAGGCTTATCACAAAAATCAGTACCATAAGCAATACGCTGATTTTCAACACATCATAGATTAAGAAATGTATGCTTGCGCCAAGCCGTGATGATGTATCAAGTCCACATATTTCAAGTAACATCCCAATCAAGTCGTTAAGCCATTTCATTCCAAGCAGTTGGTTTTGTATGAATTCCCCTATCATTTGCATGAACAGCTGCCTCCTACTTTACATTCTATATCATAAACAAAGCTTCGGAACTTTTTCCATACTTCACATTTTAATGAGTAGTATGACCATTTTCCCTCTTTACGAACGGTTACAAGTCCACATTCACTGAGAATTTTCATATGATGTGAAAGGGTAGGCTGGGTAATTTCAAAACGCTCAAGAAGCCTACAGGCACACTTTTCACCTTCCGTCAGCATAAGCACGATTTCAAGCCGTGTTGCGTCACCCAATGCTTTAAAGATATTTACATATTCATTCATCAGTAACCAAGCTCCTCCAGTGTTTCAACTGCGCTGACAATCATATCGACGCAAGTTGTCTTGAAAAGATTTTTCTCTGCTGCTGCCTGCATTTCCTCAGGCTTTGAAATGTCGTATCCGAGCAATTCACGGCAAACGATAGACTTATTTTTCACCTTGAATGCATCTGTAAATTCCTTTGTCTTTTCATAGCAAAGTGTTCTTCCTGCTGTATTTTCAGCTGTGCAATGCCCATAACGCAGGCTGATTACCATTATTCCGCCTGTTACCGCACCGCACACCTCGGCGTTACGCATACCGCCGCCGAAGCCGCACCCGATTTTCAGTGCTGTTTCCTTTGGCAGACCATACTTTTCTGCAAACACCGCAAATACTGACTGGGAACAATTGAAACCTTCCGCAAATAATTCTGCTGCTTCTTTTTTTAACATAATAATCGCCTCACATTGAAATTTATCTATATGATATAATAACACACATATAGATGTTTGTCAATATGTTTTATAAAAAAATTTCTGCGGTGCAAAAATTACACCGCAGAATAGAATTATTCCTTTACAGCCATAAGACCTTCCAGAAGCTCAGCATCAATGAACTTTGCTTCTTCACGGTTATAGAACACGTCTGTTATGTCCCAGAGGACAGGACAGAGTCCGTTATCATATGCGGCTTCACACACGGAAGTCAGGTAAAGCCTTACCATTTCTGGAGTCTTGTTCTTTGTTGCTGCACCAAACTCACCTACAATTACAGGGATACCCTTATCAATATAGTTTTCCTTCATCATTGTCATGTATTTGTTCAGTTCAGCATAGTCCGCATCTGTACCCCACTCAGTACGAGCCTTGCCCCAGTCTGCATCTGCTTCAAGGATTGCAAATGTAGATGGTGTATAGTAGTGAACGGATACTGCACAGCGGTTTTTCGGATCATCCGGCATTTTATAGAGAGGATCGCAGGTAAGGTCAAAGTCTGTATTGTAGCCTGCGATAAGGAGGTGACGCTCTGCATTGTTACCGCCTGATGCTCTTACGATATCAACAAACTTCTGATTGATTTCGTTAAGCAGATTAAAGGACTTTTCCTTGTCACCCTGATTGCTGTAGCGGTTCCAGAGTGACTCCCAGCCGCCCTCTTCGTTCAGGGACTCAAACATAAGATGGTCGCCGTACTCATTGTTGAATGCTTCGGTAAGCTGTGTCCAGATACGTTCGTACTTGTACATACACTCTGCCTTTTTTTCGTCGTTGGCGAAGTCTGTCCACCAGCCGCCATCCCAGTGAATGTTGAGGATAACGTACATTCCGTCTTCAAGTGCCCAGCCTACAACCTGCTTTACTCTTGCAAGATATGTTGCATCAATTGTGTAGTCCTCACCCATCATATTTGACCATGCCACAGGGATACGAAGCACGCCAAAGCCGCATTCCGCATATCCTGTAATCATTTCTCTTGTGATAATCGGGCTTCCCCAGCCTGTTTCATAGCTTGTTACACCTGTTGGTGCAATCCAGCTTCCTGCACTTTCAAAGGTATTGCCGAGATTAATGCCGACACCCATTTCCTTTACGAGTTCCATTGTTGTAATATCACGCATTGAACCGCCCAGTGCCTCTGCTTTGGTACACGCTGTCAATGAAGAAAGACACATTACTGCTGCAGTAACTACAGCCATAATTTTTGTAAGCTTCATAATAATCTCTCCTTAATTATATAATTTTTCTGTACTCCGATGGGGTCTTGCCGTACTTGCTTTTGAACTGACGCATAAAGTTGTACTCACATTTGTATCCGCAGCTTTCCGCAATTTCCTTTACGGTAAGATTTGTTGCACACAGCAGACGCTTTGCACGTTCAAGTCTGCCGTTGATAACGTCCGTCATAACACTTACACCGAACATTTTCTTGTAAAGGTGCTGAAAGCCTGAACGGCTCATACCCATTTCCTCCGCCATATCCTCAACGCTGCCGATAGTGTTTGGCATAGTGAAAATTCTTGTGCGGAGCTGGGTGAACTTGCCGTTACGCTCTGCAATGGAGCGAGGCAAGGTGTATGTTTTTGACTTGACAAGCCTGCCAAGCTTCATAAAGAGGATTTCAACGTATCCACGTTCGATTTCCTCGTGGAAGAATTCCGAAGAATAATGCTCATAAGCCATAACGTGAATAAGCTGGGAAAGCTCGTCAATATTGCCGAGATAAACAATTTCATTGAACGGAATACCCATTCCCTTGATTTTTTCTATATCGGCTTCATTGGGTTCAAAGAACATCCAGTCATCGGTATAATACTTTTCCACCGCACGATATCTGCAAGGTGTTTCGGGAGTAAAAAGTATAAAGGAATTCGGTTTTACGTCAAATTTCTCGCCGTTCACCTCAAACAGCGAATAGGTCTTTATCAGGAGCAGCAGATAACAGCCGTTTCCGTTTGGTCTGTCCATACAAAAGGTATTATCGTGCTCGTAATTATATCCGATTGCACCGATTTTCACGTTATCACATCCTTATTTCATAAACACAAAGGATTTAAGTTCAAAGAGGTTTCTCATCTTGAAGTAATCACCTGTCCAGCCTGTATAGTCAGTTGTAATTTTGAAGAACACGCTATGTCTGCCTGTAACATTCTTCACGATTGCGCTTACCGTACCGCTGTCGTGACCGATATCAACAACACCGATTTCTTCGCCGTCCTCACCGTCGATAAGAATGTGCATATGGCAATCACAGCCGAAGCCGTTGATTTGTGCGGCAAATTCCATTGTCTTACTGGAAAAATCCTCACCGAAATCGAAGTATTTATAGCCGATTACGCAGCCGTCAGTGATGTTTGTCACAACTCTTTCAAAGACATTTCTTTCGGTAATCATAATATTTCCGTTGCCGTTTTTCAGCACGCAGGCAATATCTGCGGGAGTAATTCTGTACGGATTGAGGGAGTCCTCAAAGCCAAGTGAAGTCATTTCAACTGTCGGAATTGTGCCGTCAGGAAGAATTTCTATTTTCTCCACACAGCCGCGTCTTGACATTATCGTACCGTTTGTCATTCTGTGATAGAAAATGTACCACTGACCGTTGATGCAAGCGATTGAACCGTGGTCGTTTCCGCCTGGGTAGTCCGCACCGTTGTCAACGATGTAACCTCTGTAGGTAAATGGTCCTGTCGGGCTGTCAGAGGTCGCATAAGCAAGTCTGCTACCCCTTTTCGGAGAGTAAATCATATAATAGGTGTCGCCGACTTTGCGGGGTGAAGCTGCCTCAAAGAAGCACTTATCCTTTTCGTCAAAGCCGCCTTCCTCGGTTGGCTCGCAGGGAATAAAATGCTCAATGCAGGTACCGTCGAGGATTTCGTACATATTCTCGCTGTTTACTTCTGCAAGGAATGAACGCTCAAATCCGCAGTAGATGTATGTGCGTCCATCATCGTCCACAAGCACACCGGGGTCGATAAACCAGCCGTTGCAGCAGATTTCATCGGGAATTGTATACTTGTAGGTAGAAACAAGCTTGAATGGACCCTCAGGCTTGTCTGCTACAGCTACACAACCAATTGAGTTTACAATGTAAGCATAAAGGTAGTATTTACCGTCCTTTTCAACAACGTCAGGAGCAAAAAGCTCGTTGCTGTGATTTGTCCAGTCGGTATCAGACTCGTGGTCACGGTCAGCCTGCGTGTGGAAAACATCACCGTGGCAAACCCACTCATTGAGGTTTGTAACGGGTGCACTCCAGCATTTCAGCACGTAGTCGCAGAATTTGTCAGAGCCTGCTTTATCGTGAGAGCCGTAGATATAGACACGGTCGCCGAAAACTCTCGGCTCGCCGTCGGGAATGTACTCCCAGCTTGGAAGATATGGATTTGCCATTGGAATCGCCCTTTCATAACTGAATTATTTAGCTATATTATACAGCGCATCAAGCTTTTGTGCAATAGCAAATCATTCCCGATAAACTGACTTATTGTGCATATTTATTCATTTGCAATAATTTTCACTATCTCATTCGGAGACGAAACAATTACCTCAGCGCCATTTTCACGAAGCAACTCTTCCTCACGAAATCCCCAGTTTACGGCAATACAGTCCATTTCAGCGTTTAACGCCGTCTGCAAGTCAACATCTGAGTCACCTATGTAAACTGAATTTTTGCGCTCAATGCCAAGCTGTGCAAGAATGTTGTTCACACCGTCGGGAGCTGGCTTTTTCGGCACACCTGTTTTTTCTCCTGCAACAGCGTCGAAAATTCCTCCGAAATATTTTACGCACAAATCCTGCACGGCATAATCTGCCTTGTTTGACACAACGGCAAGCTTCACGCCCCTTGCTTTAAGCTGTTCAAGCATTTCATTTATCCCATCGTACGGCTTGGTTTTATCGGCACTGTGAAGTTTATAGTAGGCATTGAAATCGTTGTAAACCGCTTCAACTGTTGTTTGTTCTGTGCCGTTCGGCAGGGCACGCTTTATAAGGTTAAGTATGCCGTTGCCCACCATCATACGCACCGCATCAGCTGTGTGCTGTGGGAAGCCGTGTTGTGCCAAAACGTGGTTAAGGCTGTCGGCAAGGTCATCGAGGGTGTTGAGAATTGTTCCGTCCAAGTCGAAAATTGCAAGCTGATATTTCATTTTTCATTGCTCCTAAAATTTTAATGATTATATTATAGCACGCTTTTAACATTGGTGCAACAAAAAATCCCTGACCGAAACCAGTCAGGGATTTTAATCATTTCCATTCTACAAAGCCGTAGCTTTCAAGTACCTGAAAGAACTTTGCAAGTCTTTCGTAAGTCGGATGAGCTTTTTCACCGAAGTGTTCTTCCATCGGTTCACCCATATCCACAATTTTTCTTTCACCGTCAATCATCGGCCACACAAAGCTTCCGATTTCATCGAGGTGGATATACGAAATTTTCGGCTTTTTAGCGATTTTCTGCATTATCCTGTTCATTATGCCCTTGTTTTCGATTTCAAGGGTAACTATGCCGTTTTCGTCTGTTGTCCAGCCGATATGCTCAGGACGCTTCGGGCATTTTTCAAGATAATTTTCTTCAGGATTCTGCTTACGCTTCATTCTTCACATCAGCTTTCTTTCTCTTCTTCCAGATGGAGAACTTGAGAAGTGTACAGATGATAAGACCGAATACTACGAGGCTTCCGATGCTTGATACAACAGGTGGGAGGTTGAGCTTACCTGAAATATCGAGTACCTTATCAACACCAAATACAGCGAGGAGTGCAAGCACGATACCTACAAGACCTTCGCCCGCAATCATACCTGAGCAGAAAAGGATACCGTCGTTGATGATTTCCTTCTTTTCTTCCTCTTCCTTCTTCTTCATTTTATCAAATACAAGACGAACGATACCGCCTACGAGGATACAAGCGTTAAGCTGTACTGGGAGATATACGCCGATTGCGAAAGGAAGAACAGGAATACCGATTACTTCAACGAGGATTGCAATGAATGCACCTACAAATACGAGGTTCCAAGGAAGCTCTGCACTCATTACACCTTCGATAATCATCTTCATAAGTGTAGCCTGTGGTGCACCGAGTTCTGCAGAACCGAAGCCCCAAGCGCTGTCGAGAAGGTAAAGTGTACCGCCGATAGCAAGTGCTGCTGCACATACGCCGATAATTTCACCAATCTGCTGCTTCTTAGGTGTTGAACCGAGGAGGTAACCTGTCTTGAGGTCCTGGGATGTATCGCCTGAGATAGCTGCTACGATACAAATGATAGAGCCGATTGCTATAGCTGCAGCCATACCGTCAGCACCGCTTGCACCTGTAAACTTGAGGATAAGTGTAGCGATAAGTAGTGTTGCGATAGCCATGCCTGAAACGGGGTTGTTGGAGCTACCTACAAGACCTACCATTCTGGAAGAAACGGTAGCAAAGAAGAAGCCGAAAATAACCACGATGAATGCGCCGAGCAGATTTACAGGAGTAGCA
>JAZUSM010000042.1:0-3550 GCA_045606725.1 Oscillospiraceae bacterium
TTGCGTAACATCTTCCGCAGCAGTCTTGCTGAAATTCAGCCTTTGTCGGCAGTAATTATAAATTATGCCGTAATACTTCTTTACTATTTCATCATACATTGTCATAAACTCCTTTTATATACAATGTCACAAAAAGGGCGAATTCTTTCATAAAAATTTATTTTACAGCAAATTTTGTCACTTCTCACAAAAGTTGCTGTTTTTTATATCTGTAATATACTCTTATTTTAGCACACCTACAGTTTCATTGTAAATAAAAAGTTCCTAACTGCTTAAAACCAATCGCCAATAAAACTATAGACAAAAAATCATCGCATAATCCATATACGCAAGCTTATGCTTGATTTTTTGTATAGTTTTTAATTGGTGATTGGTTTGCAGTCGGGGACTGGAGCTTAATTCTGTGTAGGCGGTTTTTCGCTTCTTGAATTTTCCTTTTCAGCATTTTTTACCTTATCGGCAATCAATACTGATTGTTTAAAATCGACATAACATCAGAATACTTTTTGTACAAGATTAACCTTGCAATCGAGAACCTACAATTGTATAATATAATCAAAACATACAATTGTAGGTTTAATAAAGGAGCTGGTTTGAATGAAAAGATTACCCGATACTGAATTTGAAGTTATGCAAGGTGTGTGGAGAAGCGAAATTCCTGTTTCAACGGCTGAGCTTAAGGCTTACCTTGAAAAAGAACGTGAGTGGAATATGTCCGCTTTGCAGACAATTCTCTCACGTCTTGAGGAAAAGGGCTTTGTCAGAAGCGAGAAAAACGGGCGGAACAGATTTTACACCCCGCTTATTGAGGAAAAGGACTACCTTGCTGACGAGGGCAAATCCTTTCTCAAAAGGCTTGGTGTAACAAAGCTGTCGGGACTTGTAGCGGCAATGTATGACGGAAAGGGGATTTCTGACGAGGAATTGGAAGAGCTTCAGCAGTTCATTGACAGCCACAGAAAGGGAGAGTGAGCTTATGAAGGAAATTACCTACAGCTATTTTGAATATGGCTTCGGAGCGTATCTTACAAACTTAACAGCCTGCATAATTATAACTGCGGCGGTAATGGCATTGTTCCGAAAGACGTTGAAAAGCAAGTTCAGAAACAGCTGGACTTACGCAATATGGATAATTGCACCGCTTTGTTTCTTGCTGCCGTTTAAGCTTGAAACACCGATTACACGTATACCGCTTCCTTTGTTCAATTTCGTGCTGGACATAACCTCGCCCAAACCTGAACTTATAGATGGCATAACTGAGATACAGCGTTACACTACCTATGTTGATGCAGACGGCGTTTTTTTGTACAGCGTGCTGAAATGGGTATGGCTTGGTGTGTTTGCGTTACTGCTTATCGTTGAGTTGGTACGGTATGTAAGGCTTGCAAAGGACATCAGAAAAAACGGTACGGAGTGTTCATCGCAGGAGTACAAGTCAATCCTCAGTGAAATCTGTGCTGAACTGAAAATCAAAGTGCCGAAGCTTGTGATTTTCGGCAACTCGGATACACCCTTTGCAATGGGCATTTTTAAGCCGAGAATAATCCTTCCCTCCGAGAATTATACAGCAGAGGAAATAGGCTTTATTCTCCGTCACGAAGCCGTGCATATAAAGCGTCACGATATTTTTGTCAAGCTTGTGCTTATCGTGTTCAGATGTATGAACTGGTTCAATCCTTTTGTGTACATAATCTGCAAGCAGGCTTTTGAAGATATGGAGGTAACCTGCGACGAAAAGGCTTCAAAGGGCTTTACTGACGAGCAGAGAAGCAGATATTCCTCAGCAATCCTTAAAGGCGTGTCACGGAAAAAGTACACAGCGGTAACAACCTATTTAAGTTCCGATGCAAAATCCCTTAAAAACAGAATTTCCGCAGTTATGACAGTTAAAAAGCTGGGCGGAGCAATTCCGTTTGTAATTGTCTTTACCCTGATATGCTTTTTATCTGCAACGGTTTATGCTTCTCCCGATAATTACCAAGGAAACTTTATTTATACCGTACCATATACCTTGGAGGCTGACCCTTATGTTACAACAGAGGAATGGAAGACCTGCAAGGCAGAAACAGCTGAAGATGCGGCAAGAGAAATTTTCAAGCAATATATGGATATGTATATGGGCGAGGATATACCTGAATATTATCGTATAGAGGATTACTATATTGATGAGATTGTTAGGATTGATACGGGACTTGTTGCACAGAAGGGACTTTTAAACAGCAATGATTTTGTGTGGGTAGTCTATAATGTAGGACTTGCAAATGAGTGTGGAAACAGCGTGCATTATAAAAAGCTTGGGCATCAATATTTTGTGAATGGATTTTCCTTATTTAATCAGATTTCCTTTGAACTTGAACATAAAGGCAATGAATGGACGCTTGTAAATTACGGCACAGCGGGTGCATTGGCATTTGGTCCGTATCATTATGAAAATGAGTTTACAGGACGTAACCGTACTCTTGAAACTGTCGGCTTTATGGCACAATGCGGTCTGCTTGATTACAGCTGGAATACTACAGACAAATTCCCGAAAGCTGACGATTACATAATGTGCAGATATCTTGACTACAAAGCTTTCGATCCCGAAATGGAAGTAACTTATTCACCTTTGGACAGATTTGCTTTAAAGGCGAATTTGAACAATGAAACATTTAATGAAGAAATACGCAGCAGCAAATACCTTGACGAAAACAGCAGAATAATAAACACTGACAGCTTTGTTTTAAAGGCCGCAAAGGTAGTTTACTGCGGATATGACCTTGATATCATAAGTGGAGCAATGAAAATATATTTCAACGTGGAGGACAAAAATCCTCACGGGGTAATACTGGAGCTTGAACGCAGAAAGAATGATTATGGTGAGATGAATATTTCGCCTGAGCTTATTTCGGTGACAGTAACGGATACGTTGTACACACCATACGAATTTGCGGACAGCTTCCTTACAGCTGAGCTGCCCGAAGGTCTTACCGAGCATAAAACCGTGAACAGCGCAAAGGCAATACTTGAGTATATGAAAACTCCCCGTGACGGAATTGATTTCACGGTTATTGATTACAAGGATATTACCGAAACAGATGACGAAATTTATGCCGACGTAAAGTTCAAGGGACGTCTTGAAGGCATTTATTCAGCGGATATTCTCAATGCTGCGACAAACTATGAAAAGCAGGATAAGAACGGTCTGTACGGTTATGACGAAAGCGGCGATGTTCCGCTCGAGGCTTATGACGGATATATGACCGTCTGCATTTTAAAATAATTTTTGTAAAAGCTCTTGACAAGTCTGGTCTATTGTGATAGACTAAATTAAAACAACAAGTCTATAATAATAGACCAACAGGAGTGATTGCAATGAGTATCTCAAACAGCGAACAGAATTTAATGGAAATTATATGGGACAACGAGCCTGTCAAATCGGGCAATCTTGTAACGATTGCATTTGAAAAGCTGGGCTGGAAAAAGTCCACGGTATATACGGTCGTGAAGAAGCTGACCGATAAGGGTATAATCAAAAGTGAAAACGCTGTAATAACCTCTCTCCGCCAGC
>JAZUSM010000043.1:0-25184 GCA_045606725.1 Oscillospiraceae bacterium
AGGTAGTGGCAAAAAAAGACCGTTTTGTTGCATCAAGTTTTTACTTTTGGATACTTGCACAAAACAAATTCTGTCACATTGCCCCAAAACAGTAATCTTGCACAAAACGGAATATAAATGTCATTTAAAAAACAAAATTCATTTTCTATTATAACCATTTTTCTGCCGAATTTCAACCCCTGCGGGAAATTTTATTTTAATGCATTAAATAATTAACGGGCAACCGAAGTTACCCGTCAGAATTTATTCCTGCATCATCTGCTTCAGTTCTTTCATTTTCCTGTGACAGCTGATTGCCTTGTGTATAGTCAGAAAAAGACATACTGCGCAAATTGCTACACATATTATCATAAATACTTCTGCCAGTTGTATCCCTTCGTTGACTATTGCTTCAATAATGAAATATCCGCAATAGCAAAGGTCGAAAACAAACAATGACATTATCCCCACGCAACCTCCAAGCTGCCTCTGCTCCGCATCATACCTGCTTTTCGGGTCGGAGTAAAGCTTTGCAAAATCACCCTTTTCCTTTGCCCTGCGGAAATAAACCTTACCGTCCGACCAGCATACATATTCAGCGTCACAGCTGCTTGTCACAAACATTACATACGGCGCAGTGATTTCCTCCATTACAGCACCGTCACGGCTGTAGTCCACACGGTATGTATAAACCGTATCGCTTTTTTCAAAATAGTATTTCTGCACGAAAATGCCGTGCCCGATTTTTGTCAGCACCATTCCCTTGTCAGCCATTTCGTTGAGCCATTGCTCCTCTTTATCCATATCAAAAAAGTGTTTTTTGTAACATTCCATAGCGTTTCCTCCTTGTCAGTCTTTCATTGCCTTTTTCAGTTTGTTAAGCGTTCTCCTGCACCTGATTGCCTTGTAAATGAAGTACCCCCATATTGCCGCCGTAATTATCAGCACGGCAACCGAAATGACAATTCCGAGTTTTGTGCCGAGATTTTCAGCATTGGCAATAATATCGGGCAGATACGTTATTATATCAATTACACAAATCGGAGTAAGCACACCGCAAAGTCCAAGTGCTTGCAGCAAAGCCTTTTTCTCGGCGGCATACCTGCTTTTCAAATCGGAGTAAAGCGGTGCAAACTCACCCTGTTCCTTTGCCTTGCGGAAATAAAGCTTGTCACCTGCGGTAAAAAGGTACTCCGCATTGCAGGTGTCCTTCACAAAATTTATATAGTCATCGTCACGTTCAAAATCAACACGGTATGTATAAGCCGCGCCGCCCTGCTCAAAGTAGTATCTGCTGCTGAAAAGGTCAGCCGCAACCCTTGCAAGCACAAGCCCATTGCCAGCCATTTTGTTCAGCCACTTTTCCTCCTGCTCAATATCCACAAAGCATTTTCTGTATTTCTCCATATCAGCTGTCCTTTCTGTCAAGCTTGCTTATAACCTTTTCGCCGTTAGCCGCAAGCTCCTTCAACCGCTCAACCTCAGCAAGCACTGCTGCCCTGCCAGTGTCGGTGATGATGTATTCTTTCTTTCGTGTGCCGCCGTATTCATTCAGCAGCTTAATCCATTTCTTTGCAACAAGGCTGTTCAGTGCACCGTACAGCGTACCTGCGCCAAGCTTTACTCTGCCGCCTGACATTTCCTCAACCTGCTGCATAATTCCGTAGCCGTGGTTTGCCTCAAACAGCGACAGCAGAACATAGTAAACCGCCTCTGTCAGCGCACCCCTTTCAAAGCTTTCGGGCATAACTCTTACTCCTTTTCAAAAATTTGAAATTTGGAAAGTGAAAAGTGGAATTGTTGTCGCAAATAATTTCACTTTCCTCATTTCACACTTCACTTTTTAATATCAATAACAAGCTTCCCGCATTCCTTACAGCACCAGGAAATCTGCTCCTCGTTGTCAAAAATGGTACTGTGCACGGTAGTAACAACTCCGCCGCTTTGTTCAATTCTGCCTTTTGTCATAATACCCTTGAAGTCCAAAGGCACCCACGCAAGACGTCTGTCGCCTGCTCTGCCGTGGTAGAAGCGGCAGGTGCCTTGTTCCATTTCCTTTCCGCATACGGGGCAATTCATAATTTATCCTCCATTTATTCAATTCGTAATTCGCAATGCGCAATGCGTAATTAAAATGCACGCAAGCGATTATTTATCTCACATCAATAACAATCTTCCCACAGTCCTTACAACAGTAAGAAGGTCTATCATAGTCAAAAACATTTTCGTGCATACGTTTAACTACGCCGCCGTCTTTTTTTATTGTCTTGCTGAAATGCATTGACATAGTAAGGTGTTTTTTGAAGAAACTATCGGGCACCCATATCAGCTTACTGCATTGTCTACCTGTGCCTGAATAAGCATCGAAAATGCCTTTTTCCATTTCTTTTCCGCATACGGGGCAATTCATAATTTATCCTCCATTTATTCAATTCGCAATTCTCAATTCGCAATGCGTAATTATTTGCTTCAAATTCAGCTTGCCCGATAATTGCGAATTACGCATTACGCATTGCGCATTATAACGTGTCCTGCGTAAACAGCTTTTCGACTTCCGCTTTGAGTGCGGGAAACTTAGTCAAATCGGGGCTTTCCTCTATCAGCGCTTTCGCTGCGTGCTGACAATCCGCAAGCAGTTCTCTGTCTGCGGCGATGTCGGCAATCTTCAAATCGGGAAGACCGTGTTGACGGTTGCCGAAGAAATCACCTGCTCCACGCATTTTCAAATCGTACTCCGAAATAGCAAAGCCGTCGCTTGTTTTTGTCATTATTTCAAGACGCTGACGTGACTCGTCCGTAACTGCGCCTGCGATAAGTACACAGTAGCTCTGGTGTGCCCCTCTGCCCACACGTCCACGCAATTGATGCAATTGTGACAGACCGAAACGGTCGGCATTTTCGATTACTATTATAGTAGCATTGGGCACGTCAACTCCGACCTCTACAACGGTTGTTGCCACAAGCAAGTCAAGCTCGTGAGCCTTGAATGCCGCCATAACCTTATCCTTTTCGGCGGCGGGCATTTTGCCGTGAAGCAAGCCTGTGCGATACTCTGCAAGCACCGTCTTTTTCAGGCTTTCTGCGTAGCCCTTTGCCGCCGCAAGCTCGTTTTCGTTTTCCTCAATCATCGGACAGACGATATAAGCCTGTCTGCCCTCGTCAAGCTGTTTCTTGACAAAACCAAGAGCTCGCTCCCTCAGTTTTGCCGTAACCGCAAAGGTTTCGATTTTCTGACGTCCTTTCGGAAGTTCATTCAGCACGGAAATATCCAAATCGCCGTAAATAATAAGTGCAAGCGTCCTCGGTATCGGTGTTGCGGACATTACAAGCTTGTGGGGGTTGTGCCCCTTTTCTGCAAGTGTCGCACGCTGATTTACGCCGAAGCGGTGCTGTTCGTCGGTTATTACAAGTCCGAGGTTCCGGAACTCGGTGCTGTCGGATATAAGTGCGTGTGTGCCGACTGCAACGGCATACTCACCGCTTGCAAGCTTTTCAGCCGCTTCGGTACGCTGTTTCTTCGTCATTGCACCCGTTACGCAACAGACCGCAATTCCCAGCGGTTCAAGCATTTCCGACAGGGTTTTGTAATGCTGTCTTGCAAGGATTTCCGTGGGCGCCATAAGTGCTGTCTGAAAGCCGTTCTTTGCGGCGAAAAGTGCCGCCGCTGCCGCAACAGCCGTCTTACCCGAGCCGACGTCGCCCTGAATAAGTCTGCTCATAGGGGTACTGCCGCACATATCCTTGATTATATCGTCAACGGCACGTTTCTGTGCACCTGTCATTTCAAAAGGCAAAGCAGAGTAAAACTCCTTCATTTCCTTTTCCATAGGCTTCATTTTACAGCCGTTTTCCGCACGTGTACGGCTTTTCATCAGCATCATACCAAGCTGTAATTTCAGCAATTCATCAAAGGCAAGACGTTTTTTCGCCAGCTCGGAAGCGTGTGCATCTTTAGGAAAATGGATACTTCTCACAGCGTACTCCATAGTGGAAAGCGCGTAATCCATACGCATTTCGGCAGGAATAATTTCCTCGAAAAAGCTTGCGTCGGCATTTGCGAGAATTTCAGTAATGTTTGTTGTAACCATTGCCGCAGTAAGTCCCTCGGTAAGTGGATAAACGGGGCGGAGAAGATTTTCCGAATCCGCTTTAAGCACGGTAGGAGAATTCATTTCCTTGCGTGTAGCATTGCCCGAAATCTTACCGCTGAAAAGGTACTCCTCACCCTCTTTGAGAGCGTCGGAAGCAAAACGGTTGTTGTAATAGGTAATGGTAATGCGCTCGCCGCTGTCGTCCTCAGCATAAATCTTGTAGAGGGTAAGTCCCTTGCGAATTCTTGCGGCAGGCTGTTTTTTTATCACAAGTGCACGGATTACGACGTGCTGCCCGATTTCCGCAAGGCTTGCCGCAATCGGCTCGGAGTAATCTATATACCGCCTCGGAAAGTGGAAAATCAAATCCCCTGCGGTGCGTATTCCCATTTTCCCATAAAGCTCGGCACGTTTCTCGCCCACGCCTTTCAGCTCACGGATTGGTGTATTTTTATTCATAGCAATTCCTCATTATTCAGTTTGACTTTACGTTAGCCGTTATATCGAAAACCGATGTATCGGCTGCCGATATGTTTTATGATTACATTATATCGGCAACCGATATACTTGTCAATAGGTTTGACACAATTTTCTCAAAATTTTTTTCAGACAAAAGAAAAGCACCCTTGAACACTGAATTCAAGGGTGCTGTAAAATACAATAATTTTATTCATTGTAGAGCTCAAATCCGTCAACAAGCTGTTTGAGCATATTTGCCTGACCTGAAAGCTCCTCGCTTGATGCGGCGGATTGCTCGGAGGTTGCGGAGTTGTTCTGAATAACTGCGGAAATTCTTTCAACGCCTGTTGTAATCTGACCGATTGCTTCTGCAGCGCTGTGAGAGGAAGCATTGATCTTGCTGTTGATTCTTGCAGCTTCACCTGCCGCTTCGGAAACACGTTCCATTTTTTCGGCAACCTCGTCAACAAGAGAGCTTCCGTTTTCAACAGCTTCAACCGTGCTTTCGATAAGTGCAGATGTATTCTGAGCAGCTTCCGCTGATTTGGAAGCAAGCTGTCTTACTTCGTCAGCAACAACCGCAAATCCCTTGCCTGCTTCACCTGCTCTTGCAGCTTCAACAGCAGCGTTGAGAGCGAGGATATTGGTCTGGAAAGCGATATCGTCGATTGCACTGATGATTTCGCTGATATGGTTTGCTGACTCGTTGATATCCTTCATTGCGCCTACAAGAGATTTCATCATAGCAGTTGCCTCGGCAACTTCTGTTCCTGCCTCGTTGGCCTTGTGGCTTGCTTCTACAGCGTCATCTGCGCTGCACATAATAAGTTCAGTAACCGAATCAACAGCGTCGGAAAGCTGCTGGATTGAGCTTGCCTGTTCAGTAGCACCGTTTGCAAGAGCCTGAGCCCCGCTTGCTACCTGATCGGCACCGCCCAGAAGTTCATAGGAAGCTGCGTCAACCTGTCGGAGTGCGGAAGAAAGGTTATCTCTTGCGGAAAGAATACCGGAAAGGATTTCGCCGTACTCACCTACATAGACATCAGGACGTGACGAGGAAACATTGAATCTTCCGTCGCCGATGCTGCGGCAGATATTTGTTATATCAGGAATAATCGCCTGAAGAATATCAACTGTTCCTCTTGCCGCATCGGAAAGAACGCCGAACTCATTCTTTGATCTGTAGCGGATTTCAGCAGATGAAAGTTCACCTCTGGAGATTGCCTGCATGGCTGTTTCAACTTCTTTAAGAGGCTTGGTAATCTGCCCTGTAAGGAGAATTGTTACAATTATAATTACCGCAATGGAAGCAGCGATAAGTCCGATAACAATTACGGACATTCTCTTGTTGAGAGCCTCTGCCTCAGCATAAGCGGCGTCAACCTCTGCCACAACCTTATCGCTGAGCGTAGTGATTTCTCTTACCACCATATCAAAGGCAGGTGCATATGAATGCTTGTATTCGCTGTAAGCAGCCTTGCCGCCGTCATCAGCATTCTTGCTGCATTTGTCGATAACCTTGTCCTTTGCCATTTCGACAGCCTTCATACACTTCTTGATTGTTTCAACATCTTCAGAAAACTGAGGTGACATTTCAAGGAAAGCATTCAGCGACTCGTCAATGGTTGCATGCACCTTTTCAATTTCAGGCTTTATAGTATCGAGTTCACGCATGGAGTTTGTAGTTGTGGCTTCAAGAGCATAAACCTCACCCTGAGCCATTGTACGGCGTGCTTCCTCGAGTTTATATACGGAAGGAATTGTAGCAGTCGCATATTCCTCGGTGGTTTTGCTGAGAGTACTGATTGAAGCCAGTGACGCAATACCGAGAATTATTGTCATAAGCAGGACTATTGCAAACGCAAGCAGGATTTTTACTGAAATTTTCATACTAATGCCCTCTTCCGAAGTATATTTATCGTCCGATAGAAAAGTTTATATTTATTCACATTATACTATATTTTGTAATAATTATCAATAAGGTTTCCTTATTTAAGGAATAATTTGTTGAATTACAACAGTGTATATGTCGTTTTTTGTGCATAAGGCCAACATAATGTCCGTTTGATAAAAACAAGCTGGTTGTATTTGTGCAAAAAGCAAATCTGTGTGGTATCGGCTTGCATTTTTTGCTTGGCAGTTGTATAATCTAAATATCATTATTATGTCAGAGAGGTGCAATCATGGTTGAATTCAGATACGATACACAGCTTCTTATTGAGGGCGAAAATCTTGACGAGGATGCTATCAACGATTATTTCATTGCAAACTTCAAGGGCGACAGCCTGCTTGCGGTAGGCGATGAGGAGCTTATCAAAATCCATTATCACACAAACGAGCCCTGGAAAGTGCTTGAATACTGCGCTTCACTGGGAGAAATCTTCGATATCGTGGTTGAGGATATGGACAGACAGTCGAGAGGGCTCAAGGGATAACACAAATAAACGGGAAGACTCGCTGTCTTCCCGTTCTTTTTATAGCACGTTATTTCTGATGAATTCAGTAAGCTCTTCCGCCATTTCGTTATGCTCGGAAAGTCTTGGATGTCCGGGAGTTGCCGCACCGTTTCTGCTGAACATATTGTGGTATGCGCTGATACCCATTTCATTCAGTTCATTCTTGATTTCCTCGATAGCGTTGTCCCAGTCAGCGTCGTGCATAAGAATAGTTGTAGTCAGCACGAACTTTGCGCTGCCGTAATGCTTGTCAAGGTCACGGACCATCTTTATGTACGCTGTTTTCCACTCATTTCTGTAAACAGGGTCGGAAATGTTGCGGTCATTCTGATCGGTTACAGCATTATGCGGGTCATTCTGCCCGATTGCAATAACTACAATATCAGGAGTGTATCTGCTGAAATCCCATGTTGTAATATCGCCGCCCTCAGGGAAATAGCAGGTCTTGTCGTAGGTTGACTCAAGACCGATGCAATCAGGCATATGAAAGTAGCCTGTCTTGTCAAAAAGTGCAATACCGCCCTGACAGATGTTGTGAATCTGTGCGTTGATATTGCGTGCAGTCTGCATTACAAAGCTGTTCCATACATTGTCGAATTTGCTGTCGTGCCCCTCAGGGTCGCACTGTGCAACAAAGTCGTAAGCCTCGATAACCTCACCTGCGCATACGCTGTCGCCGTAAACCTCGATTTTTCTTTCAGGAAGAGCGTCAGGTGCAATAAATTCGCCGTCAGTTTCAAATGACTTGATGAACAGGAACTGGTTGCCTGCGTGACGCTTGTAGATGACAGCGTCGTGTACACCGTCAGCAAGATTTTCAGCAACAGTTACAGTAACGTCACTGCAGTTGTTATCGTGGGAAAGGGGAATACCCTTCATTTCTCCGTCAATTACAACGCCGAGATTAAGACTGCCCCATACACAGCAGTTGTTGATTGTGACATCAAGTCTGGTGCCCTTGAACTTCACAATCGCCTGCGCACCTGCATGGAAAAGCTTGGTTTCATTTTCGGTCACGTCACGTCTGCCCATCCACAGTACGTTTTTATCATTATGTAAGATTTTCATTTTAATAATTCCTTTCATATAATTATTAGTGTAATTTTAACACAGATAATTATATTTATCAAGTAAGAATTAATAAAACGTATAAAAAAGCTACTAAAAAGGTTATCACTTTCCTGCGGAATATGTTGTATAATTAATATAGGAATTATTATGAAAGGGGACGCTTATCGGATTGAACAAGAAAATTATCTTTAATCAGGTCGGATACATCAGCAATCAGGTCAAAACAGCAGTTTATGCCGGTACTGCCGACTCATTTCAGCTTGTTAACGCAAAAACAGGCAAAACCATGTTTTCAGGTCTTCTGCGTACCACCGTATACGATAAGGCTTCGGGAGATACCGTTTCGCTTATTGATTTTTCCACATTCAATATGTGCGGAAAATATTATATAAAAATCGGACTGAAAAAATCACTGCCCTTTGTTATTGCAGATAATCCTTACAGCGAAGTAAAAACAGGACTTCTCAAGGGCATTTACTATAACCGCTGTTCCGTCCTTGACAGGCGTTTTGCGGGGGAGTATGCCCATAAGGCATGCCATACAGACCTTGTTCCGTTTTTTGAAAATCCGTCAAAGCGTATTGACGTAAGCGGAGGCTGGCACGACTCAGGCGGATACGGTAAGTTTTCCGTCTGCACAAGTGTTACGCTGGGACATCTGCTTTATGCGTACACGCTTTTCCCCGAAAGCTTCCGTGAGGAAACAGGTATTCCCGAATCAGGCAACGGAACACCTGATATCCTTAACGAATGCCGAGTGGGACTTGAATGGCTGCTGAAAATGCAGGCACGTGACGGGGGAATATACCACAAGGTTGTAGGTCAGATTCCTCCAGAATCAATCATGCCTGAAGATGATAATACCGAGCGCTACGTCTTTGCAAAATCGCATCAGGCGTCAGCTTGCGCATGCGCAGTATTTTCCCTTGCTTCAAGAATTTACGGAAGCTTTGACAAGGAATTTTCCGAAAGACTCAATGAAGCCTCCATCAATGCGTGGATATGGCTTATGAATAACCCTAATTATGAGCCGTTTGAAACTCCTCCGACCATTACTCTCAACGCGGCAGGAGATTTCTATGACGATAATTTCAACGACGAGCTTTTCTGGGCAGTATGTGAGCTTTACGAAACAACAGGCGATGAAGCCTTTCAGAAGAAAATAGGCGAGCTTTGCGGAGTCATTGACGGAACAGGTTTCGTAAACCGCGAAGTCAGCGGCTTCGGTGCAATTTCCTACCTTTTCGGTTCTCAGCCCCATGATAAGAATATCGAGCAGCTGCTCCGCCTGCGTATCCGTATAAAGGCTGACAATCTCTACGGATTAAGCTGTAAAAGCGGCTACAAGACAGCAAAATCCACCAACGATTATACCTACGGAAGCAATATGTATTCCATGACAGACAGCATGGCTCTTATCATTGCATATAAGATTTTCGGCTGTGAGGAATACCTTGATACAGTATGCGAGCAGATGAATTATATCCTCGGCAAAAACCCTATGGGTATATGCTACATAACCGGCTTCGGAAGTGCTTCGGTTAAGAATCCGCATCATCGTCCGTCTGAATCGGACGACATTGAAGAGCCTGTTCCGGGACTTCTTGTTTGCGGTCCGAGTAAGCTTGTTCAGGATGACTTTACTCAGTGGAATATCCCTGAGGAAGCCGCACCTGCAAAGTGCTACTACGATATCGCGCACAGCTTTACAACAAACGAGCCTACAATCTACAACAATTCCGCTGCAGTTTTTGTTGCGGGATACCTTGATACACTGAGTGACAAGTCAGTTGACTAAGACCACTATTATAAAAAGGATTGATAATTTTGAACAGAAAATACATCTCGGCAATTTCCGCAATTGCTTTGTGCGGCGCAATTCTTACAGCCTGCGGAAACAGCGGTTCAGCCGAAAACGCAGATACAACGGCAGCGCAGACTCCGCCTGCTCCTGTGGTGGTGACAACTGCTCCGAATCCCAATGCTGTTGACCCGAATGAGCCTGTAAATCTCGAAAACGGAATTACCGAAAAGATGTACGGCAGAGCAATTCTCAACGAGGGTAACCTTGCACGTCTTGCGGCTGCTATGAAAAAGGCACAGAACGGCGAAAAGGTTACCGTGGGAGTAATCGGAGGTTCAATTACTCAGGGAAGCTCTGCTACAAATCAGAATAACTGTTATGCTTCACGGTTCAATCAGTGGTGGACAAACAAGTTCCCTGAGGCTGAAATCGGTTTTGTCAATGCAGGTATCGGCGGAACAAACAGCTACCTCGGCGTGCACCGTGTTGATGAGCAGCTTCTTTCCCATAATCCTGACGTTGTAATCGTGGAATTTTCCGTCAACGATACCGATAAGACCATGAACAAGTATTCCTATGACAGCCTTGTGAGAAAAATTCTTTCATATGACACAAACCCTGCGGTAATGCTTCTGTTTACAACTCAGGAAAACGGTACAAGCCTGCAGGACGTCCATAAGGAAATCGGTGCGGCATATGACCTGCCGATGATAAGCTACCGTGAGGTTGTTTACCCTGAGGTTGCGGCAGGCACTCTCGACTGGAAGCTTATTTCACCTGACAACATTCACCCTAACGATGCGGGACACGATGTCATCGGTCAGATTGTTGACCGTTACCTCAACGAGGTTTACGACAAGCTTGATACAATTACCGAAGAACCGACCGCTTTCACAGCAGACGGCTACACCAATGACTATTTCAAAAACGCAAAGATGCTGGGCGCAGATGATATTACAGCAACATCTTCCGAGGGCTTTGAAGTAACCGAAAGCGGCTTCTATCACCAGTTCCCGAACAACTGGAAAACCGAAGCAGGAGGCACAATGACATTTGATGTTGAGTGTCAGAATTTCGGTGTGTTCTTCCTTTGTACGACCGACGGCAAGAGCGGCACTTACGAGGTATATGTTGACGGCGAGCGCAAGGGTAAGCTTGAAGCCGACTTCAAAGGCGGCTGGGGCACTTACGGCAACACGAAGCAGATTACCCTGACCAAGGAAACCGCAAAGCATACTATAGAAATAAAGCCTGCTGAGGGCAGTGAGGATAAGGGTATCACAATCCTCGGTCTTATGGTTTCATAAAACAATTCAATAATAATTCAGCCCGTGAGGATTTCCCCACGGGCTTTGTTATGCTTATTGGATTTTTCTCGCACGCATTGCATTTGCAACCGCTATCAGGCAAACTCCCACGTCGGCAAAAACCGCCGCCCACATTGTTGCAAGTCCCATTGCCGAAAGTATCAGCACCGCCGCCTTTACCGCAAGGGAGAACACAATATTCTGAATAACTATTCCCTTTGTCTTTCGGGAAATCTTTATCGCCTCGATAAGCTTTGACGGCTCGTCGGTCATTATGACTGCGTCTGCGGCTTCGATTGCCGCATCTGAGCCGATACCGCCCATTGCAACACCTGCGTCAGCACGCATAAGTACGGGTGCGTCGTTTATTCCGTCGCCCACGAAAACAGTTTTCTTTCCGTCGGAAGCTTCTATAAGCTTTTCAATCATTGCAACCTTTCCGTCAGGGAGCAATTCAGCGTGCCATTCGTCAAGGCCAAGCTTTTCCGCTGTAATTTCCGCGGCGGACTTTCTGTCGCCTGTCAGCATTACAGTCTTTACCCCGATATTTTTCAGCTGGGCAACTGCCTTTTCAGCGTCAGGCTTTACGCTGTCGGAAATTTCAATCACACCTGCATAAGTACCGTTTTCAGCAACGTAAACAAGCGTACCTGCGGACTTGACTTCGGGAATATCAGCTATGCCGTTTTCTTCGAGAAGAAGTCTGTTTCCTGCGAGAATTGTTTTTCCGTCAGCAGATGCGCAGACACCTCTGCCCGCAATTTCGGTTATCTCCGCCTTTTCGGGAGTACCGCTGAACCTGCGAATTACAGCCATTGCCACAGGATGAAGCGAAGCCTGTTCAGCAATTGCCGCAAGGGAAACGAGCTGTTCCTCGGAGCAGTTTTCGGGAATAATCCTTGTTACCTCGAAGCTTCCGTCTGTAAGAGTACCAGTCTTGTCGAAAACCACCGTGCCACAGTCGGCAAGCTGTTCCATTACAATGCCGCCTTTGATGAGAATACCCTTTGCCGAAGCACCGCCGATGCCGCCGAAAAAGCTAAGGGGCACGGAAATAACAAGTGCGCAGGGGCAGGATACAACAAGGAAGTTGAGTGCATTATAAATGTATTGGGCATCAAAGCCTTTTATCAGACTCGGAACAACTGCAAGAAGCACAGCCGCTATTACCACGCAGGGGGTATACCAGCGTGCAAAACGTGTAATGAACTGTTCAGACTTCGCTTTTTTGGCAGAAGCGTTTTCTACAAGCTCAAGAATTTTCGTAACCGTAGAGTCACCGAATTCTCTTTCGACGCTTGCTTCAATAAGTCCCGTAAGGTTCACACAGCCGCTTATAAGGCTGTCACCCTCGCTTGCTTCACGGGGCACGCTTTCTCCCGTCAGCGCAGAGGTGTCAACAGTAGTTCTTCCCGAAATTACAGTGCAGTCAAGAGGAATTTTCTCTCCTGCCTTTATTACGATTGTGTCGCCAACCTTTACAAGCTCGGGAGAAACCTGCTCAACGCCGTCACCGTGTTTTACATTTGCAACATCAGGACGGATATCCATAAGGGAAGCAATACTCTTTCTTGAACGGCGCACGGCAATGCTCTGAAACAGCTCGCCAAGCTGATATAAAATCATTACCACAACACCCTCGTGATATTCGCCGATACAGAACGCACCGAGAGTTGCCACTGTCATAAGGAAGCATTCGTCAAAGGGTCTGCCTCTTACGATGTTTTTTCCTGCCGTAACAAGCACGTCAAGTCCTACAATAAAATATGCCGCAAGGAAAATCCACAGCGCATAAGCATTATCGTGGAAAACAAGCCCCACAATAAACAGTGCAACAGCAATTCCGACCTTGATGATTTCTCTTTTCAGGTCGTCCTCAGTTTCAGTATGCTCGTGATGAGCATCGTTTTCCGTGCGGATAACCTCAACGTCAGGCTCAAGCTCGGCAGTAACCTTCTTTACCTCACGGGTTACAGCCTCGTCGCTTCCGTCGGCAATTTCAAGAACAAGCTTTCTTGCCATAAAATTCATTTCAGCCTTTTTGACGAAAGGATTTTTCTCGCTTGCACTGCGGATTTTCTCAGCACAGTTTGCGCAGTCCAGTCCTTTCATATACAACGTGATTTTCATAGTATTACCTCTTTTTCATTACTGCAAATGCAAGGGGAATAAGTCCGTCAACAAATGTAACCTTTACAGGACCAAGCTTACAGTCATTCAGCATTCTGCTGTAGCTTTCCGCCGTAAAATCGGAAGCGGGGTTAAAGCCGAATTTCTTGTAAAAATCAAGCAGTGCCCTTGTCCCTGCATTCTTGTGCACAAATGTCGGAAGAATAAGCTTGCCGCCTTTTTTCGTTACACGGTACAATTCCTTTACCGCTTCTTCGGGATTGTCAATAAGGTGAAGCACGTTTCCTGCCATAACAATGTCATAGGTTTCGTCCTCGTCGGACATATGGAATATGTCACGTTCCTCAAATGTGATATTTTCAATGCCAAGCTTTGCGCACTTCTTTCTTGCCTGTTCAAGCATTGCAAGGGACAAATCCGTGCAGACAACGATTTCAGCTTTTTCAGAAGCGGTAATTGAAAGCTCGCCCGTGCCTGCCGCACAGTCAAGTACCTTTGCACCCTCTGGTACAATCTGCCTTACCCCGCGGAGCATAGATTTGTAAACCTTGCCGTTGAGTGACTCGGCAATATCGTAAATACCTGCAATCTTATCCCAGAAGCTCATAATTGTTACTCCTTTCAGATTTTGAGTCTTATTCCATAACGTGTTCAAATGCCTGATTGAAAATTGTCTTGATATGCGAGTCAGCAAGGGAATAATAAACCGTCTTTCCCTCACGGCGGTACTTCACAAGCCTTGCCTGCTTCAGTACTCTCAGCTGGTGGGAAATTGCGGACTGGGTCATTCCAAGCACTTCAGCAATTCCGCACACGCACATCTCACTTTCAAACAGCGCACAGATTATTCTCACCCTTGTTGAGTCGCCAAAAACCTTGAAAAGTTCAGCAACGTCATAAAGTATTTCCTCGTCGGGAAGTTCCTGAGAAGCCTTTTCCACTACCTTTGTATGTGTTTCACAGCAAGCTCCGTGTGTATCGTGGTTATGTTCCATAATCTATCTCACCCTTCATTTTAACATATGAGCCATTGTTCATATGTATTATAATTCATTTGTGTATCCACTAATACATATATTCAGTAAAGAAATTGTGTATAAAATGTAAAAAACGGTCGCATTTAACTATATTGAAATAAAAATATGCTATTATATAATAGTAGTTTTACGCAGGAGGTGATTTGACTTGGCTACAGAAACCAGAACTCCCAAAAGTACCGATACAGGTGATGACCGGATAAACTGGCGCTATCAGAATAAGGAATATAACGAAAGCTTCAAGGAATGGCGCAGACAGAAGCAGAATTCCGTAGGCTTCTATTTTGTTGAAAAGCCAAATCAGCTTACCTATCAGGATAAGGTCGGCTTCATTCATGATTACCCCGAAGCAAGAGAAGCCCATGCTTTCCGCAGAGTTATCAATATTATCGGTCTTATTCTGCTTTACAAGGTTGTATTCGATATTTTTTCAATGTATTTCCTGCCTGTTATTCTTGAACGAATAGGCTGTAATATCCACATAGCTTTCTTTTCAGGCGAACGGTACGGTGACGAAACCTTTCTTATGGTGTATGATATAATAACTCAGGCTGCGGGGCGTATTATTCCTATTGCAATACTTATCAGGCATCTGCAGATGCCGTTTTCGGTAATGCTTCCTCTGAAAATAACGAACAAGCCCATGTTCCGTTTCAGTATACCCGCCATACTTCTTGTGACAGGTGTATGCTCGCTGATGTCCTTTTTCTATGAGGAAATACTTTCGTTTTTCAATATCAATTCCTCACGTTCGCTTATGGTTCCGACAGAAATGGATAATCTGCTTTTGTTCATGATACAGATGATAATGGTTTCCGTTGTCAGCGAGCTTTGCGTTCATGGGGTATTTCTTCAGTTTACAAGACAGTTCGGTGACGGTACTGCTCTTATCATAACAAGTCTTATCAATGCTTTCTGTACATATGACGTAACAATGATGCCGTTCGCCTTTATCACTACCATGGTTATCGGCTATTTCACAATACGTACAGGCTCTGTAATCACTGCCCTGACAATGCGGTTTATCCAGCGTTGTTTTGTGTATGTGCTTTACTTTTTCGACTATATCATGGATGACCGTTACGGCAGTACACTGCTTTCCATGTTCTTCTTTGTAACCGTAGTTGCGGGGCTTGCAGGAACGGTTCATTTCTTCTGCAATTACAGTGACCGCTTCGGCATTCTTCTCAAGGAACGCTATATGTCGGCTTCAAGTAAAATTCTTTATGCCGCTTCAAGTATTCCTCTGATTATTTGGTTCACAGCTTCTTTTGTTATAACTATTCTTAATCTTGATTTCAAATAACCATCTAAGGGGTTTCTATGCAGATTAAAAACGACCAATTCTACATGGCAATGGCTATGGAGCTTGCCCACGAAGCCGCTTCCGAGGGGGAAACTCCTGTGGGCGCAGTTGTGGTGCGCAGCGACGGTTTTATTGCAGGAAAAGGGCGCAACCGCCGCGAAAAAGGCAGGAATGCTCTTTATCATGCGGAAATTATTGCAATCGATGAAGCGTGCAGAACTCTCGGCGGCTGGCGGCTGTCGGGGTGCACGCTTTATGTTACGCTTGAGCCATGTCCAATGTGCGCAGGTGCAATAATAAACTCACGGCTTGACCGTGTCGTGTTTGCGGCAAGTGACCCTGCGGCAGGCTCGACGGGAAGCCTTGTAAACCTGTTTGAGCTTGGATACAATCATCAGCCTGCAATTGAGCAGGGAATTCTTAAAGAGGAAAGCGAAGCCTTGCTGAAAGACTTCTTTTCTGAGCTGAGGAGGAAAAGAAAAATGCAGCGTATAAAGCTTGTTGAAGTAAAGACCGTGCAGCAGATTGAAGCTGCTGCTGCGCTTGCGGACGAAATCTGGCACGAATGGTTTCCGTCAATTTTAAGTGCAGAGCAGATTGACTATATGATTGAAAAATTCCAGTCGGTAAAGGCTATGACGGAGCAGGTCAACAACGGTTATACCTATTATATATTACGCAAGGGTGATGTACGTATTGGCTATACCGCAATCCGCCCCGACAGCGACGGAAGATTGTTCCTGTCGAAAATATACATTAAAAAAGAATACCGCGGCAATGGCTATGCAAAAGAGGTTTTTGCATTTCTGAAAGATTACTGCCGTGAAAATAATCTGAATGCAATCTGGCTTACCGTCAACAAGCACAACGACAGCTCAATTGCCGTGTACAAAAAAAGCGGCTTCCGCATTATCGGCGAGGACGTGACCGATATCGGAAACGGCTATGTGATGGACGATTATTTCTTCCAGCTTGATATTGACAAGGAGAATTGATATGCTGAAAAAACTTCTTCCACATAATAAATCATCTGTTTTCTGGTTTGCGGCAATTCCTTTTATCGCAGGTGCAGCACTTTTCGCCAGAAAAGCCCATACCGTTCAAAACGGCAGAAGTGAGGACATTTACCTTATCGGTAAAAAAGGCAATCCGAAAGCTGTTTTTGTAACAAATCAGACGCCTGAAAAGGCACTTAAAACGGCTGCAAAGAAATATATAGACAGCATTAAGGACTGACGCTATGACCAGACAGGAATATCTCAGCTACTGCGAAAGCATTTCCGCCGCTGTGCTGGATACCCCTTTTGACGACGGGGAAACGGTTGCAGTGCGGCACCGCGATACACGGAAATGGTTTGCGCTTGTTATGGAGCACGGCGGAAAAACAATTGTCAATATGAAATGCGAGCCGATGGAGGCGGATTTCCTCCGTGCAGCTTATGAGGGAGTTACTCCCGCATACCATATGAATAAGGTGCACTGGAATACAGTTTACCTTGACTCGGACGTGCCCGATGAGGAAATTTTCAGAATGACAATGAACAGCTTCATGCTTACTCATAAGAAAACCAAAAAGAAAACATAAAGCATCACGAAAAGCCTATTTCCTAAGGAATGGGCACTGGTTTTAACATAAAGTTCATAAAATGTTAAATAAAAAACTATAAAGTAACCCGGAAACCTGCCGATATATATAACAGAAGCAAGGAGAACAGACAAAATAAAGTCAAGGTTCTCCAAAAAGAAGTTCGACAAGAACTACTTCTAAAGCTTCTGAGGAAGGAATTGAAATTTCCGAGATGCGCATTAGGAAAGAGTAAAGGAATTACCGATGAAGCAATATTAAAAACGGTGCGAAAGGATTTGCACTTAAAACATTTACAGGAGGTAAATTTTATGGTAGTACAGCACAATATGACAGCGATTAACGCTAATAGATACTTAGGCATGAACAACACAAAGCTTGGCAAGTCTCTTGAAAAGCTTTCTTCCGGTTACGCTATCAACCGCGCAGGCGATAACGCAGCAGGTCTCGCAGTTTCCGAAAAGATGAGATCCCAGATTGCTGGTATGACTCAGGGTGTTAAGAACGCTCAGGATGGTATCTCCATGATCCAGACTTATGAAGGTGCTCTTACAGAAACTGACTCCATTCTCCAGAGAATGAAGACTCTTGCTACACAGGCTGCTAACGGTACATACGACGAAGGCGTTGACCGTGCTGCTATCCAGCTCGAATTCGACCAGCTCAAGGACGAAATCAACCAGATCGCTGATACAGACTTCAACGGCGTTGTTCTTCTTAACGGCGGCTCCATGGCTGACGGTACTGAAATTACTGATGGTAAGGTTACATACGAAGCTACAACTGCAGATCCAGCTAAGAATGAAAACATTGACACTGCAAATGGTCAGGGTACAGTTTCCGTATCTAACGCTTATGGTAAGGGTTCTGTTGACCTTACAAAGCCACAGAGTGTTAACTATGATACTGATAGTTCTCTTATCCTTCAGGTTGGCGCTCGTTCCAAGGATGCTGTAGAATTCAACTTCGACTATTCTTACCTTGGCGCAGATGGTTACGGCACACTTGATGCTGACGTTGAAGCTCTCAACGCAAACGCTGGTGCTCTTGATTGTACAGTAAAGGGTCTCGGTCTTGACGACGTTGACCTTACAACTCAGGAAAACGCTAACACAGCTATCGACCAGATCGACGCTGCTATCAACAAGGTTTCCATGGTTCGTGCTACATTCGGTTCTGTTCAGAACAGACTTGAACACAAGATCGATAACATGAACGTAACAGTTGAAAACCTCACATCTGCTGAATCCAGAATCCGTGATACAGATATGGCTACAGAGATGATGAACTTCACAAAGCAGAACATCCTTACACAGGCTTCTCAGTCTATGCTTGCTCAGGCAAACCAGCTCCCACAGAGCGTTCTCTCACTTCTCCAGTAAGAGATTACCTGAACAATTTAAGCGTTCCGCTTGACAGTTCTAAACACAATGAAGTCCACTCCTTCGGGAGTGGACTTTTTTTATTCATATGCAAGATATTCCTCAGCAAAATGAACCGCAACAGCACCGTCCGCCGCCGCAGTCACAACCTGCCGAAGCGCCTTTGTTCTGATGTCGCCAACGGCGAAAACCCCGGCAACGTTTGTACGCGTCGTTTCGTCGGCGGCAATATATCCGCCGCTGTCAAGCTCTACAGCACCGCCAAGAAAGTCTGTCGCAGGCTTTCTGCCAATACTTACGAAAACTCCGTCGCAGAAAATTTCTGCGGCTTCATTTGTTTTTACGTTCCTTATTCTCAGACCTTTGACATGTTCTTCAGTTATAATTCCATCTGTAACGCTGTCCCATACAAATTCAACATTTTCCGCCTTCATCAGCGGCTCGTGATAGATTTTTTCGGCACGAAGCCTGTCACGTCTGTGAATAAGATATACCTTTTCAGCAAGCCTCGAAAGATACAGCGCATCAGCCACGGCTGAATTTCCGCCTCCGATTACAGCAACGGTTTTGCCCTTGTAAAATCTTCCGTCACAGTGTGCACAGTAATGAATTCCGTTGCCGATAAATTCCTGCTCGTTTTCAATTCCCAGCGGACGTGGATTTGCCCCTGCGGCAATTACAACTGTCCTGCTGAGGTAAGTGCCTCCGTCTGTTACGGTTTTCTTTATCTTGTCGGCAAAATCAACAGACAGCACCTCCGCATATTCCGTTTTTGCACCGAAACGCTCTGCACCGCTTTGCATCTTCATTCCAAGAGTAAAACCGTCTATTCCCTCATCGAAGCCGGGGTAGTTGTCAATGTCGCCTGTGAGTGCCATCTGTCCGCCTGCGGACATTCTTTCAATGAGTAATGCGTCAAGTCCCGCCCGTGCCGCATAAAGTGCCGCCGTGTAGCCTGCAGGGCCTCCGCCTATAATGAGCATATCGTAAATGTGTTCCATATTTTCGTTCCTTTCATCATTGACAATCAGGACAGATAATAGTAAAATAAAAGTATCTGCTAAAAAGGAGTGTTCGGAGTGGCAAACGCTGTATTTGAAGCTGTATATAAGGAAGGTTTTCCTTTCTGGAACAGCATTTCCGAAAGTGAACGTGAATTTATCTGCAGACATTCGTCTGCCGTTTCTTTTTCAAAGGGCACGACGATACATGACGGCACGGAATGTTCAGGAATTTTTTTCGTGCGGTCAGGCTGCCTGCGTGTCTATATAATGTCCGAGGACGGAAAGGCTGTCACGCTTTATCGTCTGCATGCCGGAGATATGTGTATGCTTGCAGCTTCCTGCGTGCTCCAGGCGGTAACATTCGATGTTTTTATCGACGCCGAGGAGGACAGCGAATGCTTTGTCGTAAGCGGCAGCGCTTTTGCTTCAGTTACCGAAAGCAATCCCGCCGTGAAGATATTTGCCCTTGAACTTGCAGTTACACGTTTTTCCGACGTAATGTGGGTTATTCAGCAGATACTTTTCATGAGCATGGATAAGCGCCTTGCGATTTTTCTTTCGGACGAGTCCGCACGGACAGGCTCCGACGTAATACCTCTTACCCACGAGCAGATTGCGAAGTATATAGGCTCTGCCCGTGAGGTGGTTTCGCGCACGCTGAAATATTTTTCAAGCGAGGGAATTGCCGAGGTGTCAAGAAAGGGTGTTAAAATCCTTGACAAGAAAAAGCTTCGTGAGTTGTCACTTTAACAATGCAAGTATCTGTGCCTTAGGCTTTGCGCCGACGGATTTGCCGATGATTTCGCCGTTTTTCATTGCAACCAGCATAGGTATGCTCGAAACGCCGAATTTCTGCGCAAGCTCAGGCTCTTCATCAACATTGATTTTTCCGACGAGAAGCTGCGGATTTTCCTTTGCAATCTCATCAACTACAGGGGAAACCATGCGGCATGGTCCGCACCAGTCTGCGTAGAAGTCCAGAAGCACCTGCTTTTCGCTGCCTCGGATTTCTTCAAAATTATTTATGTTTACCTTTACAACTGACATAAATCCACTTCCTTTCATCGGGAATTTCTGTGTTCCCTTATGTTTATAGTATACCCGTTTTTCGTGCGTTTTTCTGTGACAAGGTCACATTTGCGCAAAACAATTCAATAAAGAGGTGCAATATGAAAATTATTTTTGTCCGTCACGGTCACCCCGATTATGTAAACGACTGTCTTACCGAGCTTGGTCATAAGCACGCCGAGCAGGCTGCCATGCGTCTTAAGGACGAGGGAATAGAGTATATTTTTTCTTCTCCGTATGGCAGAGCGTACGAAACAGCTTTACATACAGCGGAAATTATCTCAAAGGATGTTGAAAAGCTGGACTTTATGCGTGAAATCAAATGGGGCTCGTCAGACGGCAATGAAGTCTATGCCGACGGTCACCCATGGGATACCTCCCTTTATGCGATTTCTCAGGGCTTTTCCCTTATGGACGAAAGCTGGACAAAGAACGCGCCTTTCTGCAATAATGTTGTTTTTGACGAGCTTGAGCGTGTGGCAAGGGAGTCTGACCAATGGCTTGAAAGTCTTGGTTACAAGCGCGAGGGCGCAAATTACCGTGTTGTCGGCGACAATACGAACAGGACGATTGCCCTTTTCAGTCACGGCGGCTCCTCCTCGGCACTGTTTGCGCATATGCTGAACCTGCCGTTTTTCTATCTTTGCAGAGCTCTCTGCCCCGATTTCACATCAATAACAGTGCTTAACCTTTCTGATGAAAAGGGGACACTTACTGCACCGCAGATTGAACTGGCAAATGACTCACGTCACATAAGAGGAAACGGTGTTTCATATCAGATGTAAAAGGAATTACGATATTATGGGCTGAGTTTTCATTGACAAACAGCGCAGATATATGATTGAATAATCAAAAACGAACTGGAAAAACAAATATGAATAGAATTGTAAAATGGTTTGTGCCATTGATTATGGTATGTATGCTTGCAGGCTGTTCTGCAGGCGGCACTTCGGCAAATACTGAAACTCCGTCTGATACGGCAAATAGCGGGATAGTCAGTGCCGACGATACACATGAAACAGATGCAGGTCATGATGCTGTAATGCCGGTGCTTGAAATCAATACTAAAAATCAGGATAAAAACGCTCTTGATTTTGTGACAAAGCCTGTTTCAAGGCACGTTGCTGAAGATATTGCTTCATGGACTCCCGGATACAGAATGCCGCCTGAACCGTATTATGAGGATTGCGTAATTTCGCTGAAGGACGCAGATGAGAACGTACTGCTGGACGGTGTTGATGCACAAGTCAAGGCGAGAGGCAACTGGACTACGACTTACGACAAGAAGGCGCTCCGCATCAAATTTGCGGAAAAGCAGAGCATGCTGGGACTTAACGACGGTGCAGAAATGAAGAACTGGCTGCTGCTTGCCGAATACAAGGACGGTTCAATGCTTCGCAACAAGACCGCGCTTGCAATCGGACGTGAGCTTCTTGAGGAGGACGGTTTGTATTGCTCCGACGCAGAGCTTGTGGAGGTCTGCATAAACGGCGAATACTGGGGAGTATACCTGCTGGCGGAATATCAGCAGATTAACGAAAACCGTGTTGCAATAACTGAGGCTGAAAAGGAATATACAGGCACAGACATCGGATATTTTCTTGAATTCGACGGCTACTTTGTCAACGAGGACGAGCTTCAGCAGTTCCATGTCGATTATGCTGACAATGCGCTTCTTACCCCTTATGACGGAAACGGCGGAAGCGGCAACACAGTTGCTGTTCTTGCAAGAGGAAAATGGGAATACAAGAAGGATATCGGCTTTACTATAAAGAGCGACATCTATTCCGAGGAGCAGCGTGATTTTATTGCGAACTTTGTAAATGGTGCATATGAGATTATGTATGAGGCGGCATATAATGACAAAGCCTATGAGTTCAATGCGGATTACACGGAGCTTGTGGAGTCCTCGCTTAGTCCGAGGGAGGCTGTGGAAAAGGTTGTGGATGTGCAGTCGCTGGTGGACATGTACATAATCAGCGAGCTGACCTGCGACGCTGATATCTACTGGTCAAGCTTCTTTATGAGCGCAGATTTCGGTGCGGAGGGAAATAAGAAGCTTACCTTCACCGCACCGTGGGATTTCGATTCAACTCTCGGAAACAAGGATCGCTGTGCCGACGGAACAGGCTTCTACGCTTCGAATATTGTTCCAGACGTAAATTTCCAGTACGAAACAGCAAACCCGTGGCTTCTGGTGCTTGCTTACGAGGACTGGTATCAGGAAATGATAAGAGCGAAGTGGACAAGTGCCTACGACGGCGGTGTATTTGAGCGCGCTTATGAAATGATTGAAAATGACAAAACAAGATACGCTGACGAATTTGAGAGAAATTACGACAAGTGGAATAACCTTGTCAGAAATGATTCTTTTGTTGGAGAGCTTTCTCACAAGGCTGCAAAATGCAAGACACATGCGGAAGCGGCGGATTATCTGCGCGAATGGCTGGAGAGCAGGGTGGAATTCCTGAACAGCCAATGGCATAACTGATTTCAGCACGGGTACAAAATTGTACCCGTGTTTTTGTTGTATAAGCATATTGATACAGGAATGTTTTTGTGATATAATATGTAAAATTATGCAGAAATACGGGGGTTGTATGAGCAGAAAAGCAAAGGGTAATCTGATGCTGCTGATTACTGCATTTATATGGGGCACTGCCTTTGTTGCGCAAAGCGAGGGTATGAATTATGTAGGACCGTTTACCTATTGTGCTTCAAGAAATATATTGGGTGCACTGGTGCTGATACCTGTTATTCTTCTTTTCAGGTACGGAAAATTCAGGGACAAGTCAGATAATGAGCAGGTTTCTGTAAAGGAAACAATAAAGGGCGGAATTATCTGCGGCACGATTTTATGCGTATCAGGTGCGCTTCAGCAGGTGGGTATAAGCATGACAACCGCAGGCAAGGCAGGCTTTATAAGCGCAATATATATTATAGCCGTGCCGATTGCGGAATTTTTTATATTCAGAAAAAAATCGGTCATGGTGTGGATATGTGCGCTGATTGCTATGGCAGGTCTGTATCTTCTTTGCGTAAATGAGGGGTTTGCAGTAAATCAGGGCGACCTGATTGTTCTGTACAGTGCTTTCGGTTTTACGGCGCATATTATGGTTATCGACCATTTCAACAGCAAGGGTGCTGACGGAATAATAATGTCCTGTATACAATTCTTTACAGCGGCAATATTCATGACAGCGGCAATGTTCATTTTTGAACAGCCGAGTATGAGTAATATCCTTGACGCTAAGTATACTATTCTTTATGCAGGTGTGATGTCAAGCGGAGTTGCGTTTACAATGCAGATTTTAGGTCAGCGGAACACTGACCCTGCTTCTGCCTCGCTGATAATGTGTCTGGAGTCGGTGTTTGCCGCGCTTTCGGGGTGGCTGCTGCTTAATGAAATGATGACAGTGAAGGAATTTTCAGGCTGCGTTCTGGTTTTTGCAGCTGTGTTGCTTGCACAGCTGAAGGATATAAAAAAGATAAATAACAAGGGGGAAAATCATGAAAAAACATCTGAGTAAAATCATCTTCGGACTGCTTGTGATAGCGTTTATTATCGCTTGTGCGGTTACAGCGCCTGTTACAGAAGCTGTAGGTACGCTGTGGGCGCTTCTTCCGCCGATTGTGGCAATAGGTCTTGCACTCATAACAAAAGAAGTTTATTCGTCGCTTTTCGCGGGAATTCTCACAGGCGGCGCAGTTTATGCGGCGGCTTCATCAAGCGGTTTCAGCGGTATGTTCACAGCCGTGGTGCAGGACGGTCTTATCGCTAACCTTGCAGACAGCTACAATGTCGGTATTCTCGTATTTCTTGTAGTCCTCGGTGTAATTGTAGTGCTTATGAACAAAGCAGGCGGAAGCCGCGCTTACGGCGAATGGGCAGCAAAGCACATCAAAAGCCGTGTGGGAGCAAGCATTGCTACATTCTTCCTCGGAGTGCTGATTTTCGTGGACGACTATTTCAACTGTCTTACAGTAGGCTCCGTAATGCGTCCCATTACGGACAAGCATAAGGTTTCCCGTTCAAAGCTCGCCTATCTTATCGACTCAACAGCCGCACCGGTTTGTATCATTGCCCCGATTTCTTCATGGGCAGCAGCAGTAAGCGGTACTGTTGAGGGTGTAAACGGAATACGCCTTTTTATCAGCACTATTCCATATAATCTCTATGCGCTTCTGACGCTTATGATGGTTGTCTTTGTTTCAATAACAAATATCAACTACGGTCCTATGAAGCTTCACGAGGATAATGCCGAAAAGGGCGACCTGTTCACGACACGCAGCAAGAATTACTCTGATGACGAAAAGCCGATAACATCAAAAGGAAAGGTTATCGACCTTATTCTTCCTGTTATAATTCTTATTTGGTACAATATAAGAGTAGTAACCCGATGCAAAAAGCATTGCAAAACTACTCTTATTTTTATACAATAAAGAGGAAAGGTCCGGCGTAATTCTTATTGGATTAACACATCCGATCGATAAACTGTCGACCG
>JAZUSM010000044.1:0-3642 GCA_045606725.1 Oscillospiraceae bacterium
ATTAATCCCTATTATCAAAAAGGAGTTGTTTTTAATGAAGGCTTTTGGTGCTATTCTTCTTGCTGTAACTTCCGCTGCTGCAGGTGCGGCTGCTGCTGTGTACGCTATGAAAAAGCGTGAGGAAATCGAACAGTTCGATTACGATTTCGATGATGAGGACGAGCTCTATTTCGATGAGTGCGACTGCGAGGAATGCTCAATTGATGAGAGCGACCTTACTGAGCTTGACAGCCTTGATGCTGACGACCTTGCTGAAATCGATGAGGCTAAGGGCGAAGATTTCTAAGAATAATTCTTTGACGGGTACCCGTAAGGTGCCCGTTATTATTTATGGGGGAGTAATATGTATTTTGGGGTGTTGATATTAGGTTCATGGATATGGTATGTGGTTTATCTGATTATGCAGGAAAGCAGAAAGAAAGCTTTCGACTGCTTCTGTCTTGAAAATGCGGAGAAGCTGCTGAATGATGAAGAGTGTGAATTCAGGGGGAAGATGTTCAAGGGGAGCAATGTTGTTGCTTCATATCAGATGTGCGTTTCAATGCTGGTGCTAACAATGACAAGAAAAACGGCGTTTTACAGTGTTGATGACGCGTCACCTGCGATTTGCTGCACGCTGATTACAATTCTCGGCGGCTGGTGGGGTTTTCCATGGGGTGCGATACGTTCGGTACAGACCTTTATCAGCAATGCGAAAGGCACGGAGAATTATACGCCGCTTGGCTCGTACATAAGATACCTAATGGTTACAAACTCTGATATGAAAGGAATTTGATATGCCGAAAAACAGAGAGGCTTTCCGCCTTGACAGGTTTCTGTCCAATCAGCTGAATATTTCACGCAATGATGCCAAGGAGCTTATTAAAAAGCGGTTGGTAACGGTGAACGGGCAGACTGCAAAGCTGTTCGATATGAAGATTGACCCGGAGAGGGACAAGGTCGCTTCCGAGGGCAGGGATGTTGTTTACAGAAAACACATTTATATTATGCTCAACAAGCCTGCGGGTGTGATTTGCGCAACGAAGGACAGGCTTACCGAAACGGTGCTGGAGCTTATTCCGCCTGAACTCCGCAGACAGGGGCTGTTCCCTGCGGGACGTCTTGACAAGGACACGGAGGGGTTTGCGCTGATTACGGACGATGGTGTGTTTGCGCACGAAATCCTTTCGCCGAAAAAACACGTTGACAAGAAATATTTTGCTGTACTTGAAAAGCCTGCAAAGGGAAGTGATGTTGAGGCTTTTGCAAGCGGCATGGAAATTGACGGCGGAGATGTGTGCATGTCTGCAGTGCTGGAAATCACTGACAAGCCGAATGAGGTTTACATCACTCTGAGAGAGGGGATGTTCCATCAGGTGAAGCGCATGGCGGAGGCTGTAGGCAACAGGGTTACCTATCTTAAACGCGTGCAGATAGGCGGATTGGCGCTGGACGAAAAACTGGCGGTTGGAGAGTGCCGTGAAATAATGCACAATGAAATGGAAAAAATTTATGCAAAAAAATAATTAAAATTTTTCATTTGTCTTTTTTTCGTCAAACTTAATAAACAAGGCTTTAGAAGTTTAGTTAATAAGCAACTTGAAATTTGATGCAGAAATTTGGTATTATATTATCATAGCCAAAGAAGTAAAAGATTTGGCAAGACTAATTTTTTTGGGAGGTCCGTTCAGAATGGCTAGTTTATCACTCAGATCCATTTATAAGAAATACCCAGGCGGCGTTGTTGCCGTTTCCGACGTTAACCTTGAAATCCGCGATAAGGAATTTATCATCCTCGTTGGTCCATCCGGTTGTGGTAAGTCCACTACTCTCCGTATGATCGCAGGTCTTGAAGAAATTTCCGAAGGCGAACTCTATATCGGCGACCGTCTTGTTAATGACGTTGCACCTAAGGACAGAGATATCGCAATGGTATTCCAGAACTACGCTCTGTACCCACACATGACAGTATATGATAACATGGCTTTCGGTCTTAAGCTCCGTAAGGTTCCTAAGGACGAAATCAACCGTAAGGTAGAAGAAGCTGCTAGAATCCTCGACATCTCTCACCTCCTCAGCAGAAAGCCAAAGGCTCTCTCCGGTGGTCAGAGACAGCGTGTTGCTCTCGGTCGTGCTATCGTTCGTGAGCCACAGGTATTCCTTCTCGACGAACCGCTCTCCAACCTCGATGCTAAGCTCCGTGCTCAGATGAGAACAGAGATCTCCAAGCTCCACCAGAAGCTCGGTACAACATTTATCTACGTAACTCACGACCAGACTGAAGCTATGACAATGGGTGACCGTATCGTAGTTATGAAGGACGGTTTCATTCAGCAGGTTGACTCCCCACAGAACCTCTACACAAGCCCTGTTAACCAGTTCGTTGCAGGCTTCATGGGTTCACCTCAGATGAACTTTGTTGACGCAGTTCTCAGAAAGATTGAAGATAAGTACACAATCGAGTTCGGTTCTGAAGATACTAAGACATCCCGTGGTAAGAAGTACTATGTTGAGCTTCCTGAGTCCAAGGTTGACGAGATTACACTCGACAACTATGTTGACAAGGAAATCGTAATGGGTGTTCGTCCAGAAAACATCCACGACGAAGAAATGTTCCTCTCCGCAGCTAAGACAGGTGTTATCGACGCTAACGTTGAAATCACTGAAATGATGGGTGCTGAAACATTCCTTTACCTCAACTGCGAAGGTATTCCTCTCACAGCTCGTGTTGACCCACGTTCCACAGCTCGTCCACAGGATACTATCAAGGTTGCTATCGATCCTAACAAGGTTCACATCTTTGATAAGGAAACTGAAAAGACAATCGTTAACTGATTTAGTTAAGATTTTTACCCCTGTTCCGTTTGGAACAGGGGTTTTTGTTTTTGTGGCTGGCAGTACGTGCTGCGCTAAATTGTAATTTACCTCTTTAAAACTGTTGTAATTTCAAAAAAGATGTGCTATAATTATTCTATCTATTGCGAAAGGAGTTGGGCAGGTGCTTTGGGAGATAAATTATGAGTCGCTGGCGATTTATACTAAGTTCGGCGGCGCTATGCTGGGTATTCTTATGCTGGTATGGGTTATTGCACTGATTACTCCTAAGCTTGCAAAGGTTATTGACAAGCTCATGGGCAAGCCTGCCGACCCGAGTCCCGAAAGGGTACAGCAGGAAGTTAACGAGGATAATTATAAGGTCTACAGCTTGTTTGAGGACCGTCCCGACGGCGCAAAGAGCGGACTTGTTAAAGATGAAAATAATAATTCCAAAGGAGAATAAATTTAAAAATTATAAATTTTTAAATTGCGAGTTTTGCTTTTCAGATTTCATCTGAAATTTTGCAAGCAAAACCGCAAAACTTAGAAAGGGAGATTAAAATGGCTAAGGATAAAAAGTTAGTTGAAGCGATTACCTCTATGGACGAGGACTTCGCAAAGTGGTACACCGATATTGTTAAGAAGGCAGAGCTTATCGAATACACCTCTGTTAAGGGCTGTATGGTAATCCGTCCTTACGGTTATGCTATCTGGGAAAATATGCAGAGAATTCTTGACGGTATGTTCAAGGCTACAGGTCACGAAAATGTTTGTATGCCTATGTTCATTCCTGAAAGCCTGCTCCAGAAGGAAAAGGACCACGTTGAGGGCTTTGCTCCTGAGGTT
>JAZUSM010000045.1:0-24577 GCA_045606725.1 Oscillospiraceae bacterium
ATCCCGTGATAACAGGCATAGGCAGATATGAAACAAGTCCGCCGAGCTTGAAAATACCTGCAAGCAAAAGGAGAATACCCGAAATGAAGCTTGCAATAAACACACCCTGAATACCATACTGCGCAACAAGTGAAACAAGAATTGCCGTCATAGCACCAGTCGGGCCGCGTATCTGATAGGATGCACCCGAAAATCCGCCGATAATGATACCTGCAAAAATAGCCGTGATAAGACCTGCCGCCGCAGTAGCACCCGAGCTTACACCAAACGCAAGCGCCAGCGGAAGTGCAACAGCCGCAACCGTGATACCCGCAAGTAAATCCTGACTGAATTTCTTGCCGTTGTAGCCTTTGAATTCATTTTTTACAATTTTCCCGAAATCCTTAACTAACATAAATCTGCTTCTTTCTATAGTATAGTATGTTTTTAAACGCCATTATCTATTTTACGCCTGTAAACACGTCAAGTCAAGCAGAATATCAGTACCCGAAATCGGTTAAAAATTGTATATATTGTCAAATCCACTGTATAAAAGCGGTCTTGTCGTTGCGGTTGTAGCCTGCACGCTCATAAAAATTCAGCGTGCTTTCACTTTTTGATCCAGTTAAAAGCATCATTTTGTAACAGTTTTCTTTCAGCGCAATTCCTTTTGCAAAATCCAGACAATCCGTAGCAAGTCCACGCTTGCGGTAAGCCTCATCTGTAACAACATTTTCAATAAACGCATAAGGACGCTGACCGTGAGTAAGATTAGGAATTATCACGCATACACAGGACGAAACAATCCTTCCGTCTTCATCAGCAACAATAATGTGATGATTAGGGTCAGCAAGAATACCCTCCCAAAGTGCCATTATCTCATCACTTTTTTCAGGAAACGGATTTCCGTGTAACTGCATATAAAGCGTCATAAGCCCGTCAAAGTCAGCGTTTGTGATTTCTCTTATCATAGTAATTCTCCTTTGGTTTTGTACCTATTAATAGGTTCTTCATTCCATACCTGTACTTCAATATATCGCTCATATCCATATTTTCCGTCATCATTCCAGTTTTGCGGCAAACCGAAGTTGTCTATTATTTTAAGTATTTCATCATAAGTATATAATTGATTATGATATTCCTTTTTATTCTCAATTGCCTGACTGAATGTAGGCATTGAGTCACCATAGGTAAACGATAATGTTTTTATGTCAAATTCTTCAATAGAAATTTTAATGTATGCACAATTTTCAAACCAAGTGCTTAACCAAGGACTATGCTCTATTGTCATATAATAAGGAACACTTCTTTTAATCATTCCTCCCTTTTCGATAAACTTGCTACGCAGAATAGCCTCGCAGTTCCGTCTGTATTCAGCATATTTTTCGTGCCTTTGAGCACACTGTGAATTAGGCTTTTCTATTTTTATTTTATTCAAAACGTCATTAGCCTCGCTTAATGGCAAATCGGATAAATTAGTAAACGGTAAACCTGTGCTTTCATAATAATGATATAAATACATAATTACTTATTTTCCTCCATTATCCCGATAACTTCCTTAACCGAAACACATTCCGCATATCTGTTCTTCCACATAAACTCATTATAATAGCGGTAGCTTTCCTCCGCACTCATAAATTCATTGTCAAAGGTTGAGTTTGAATATTCGGGAACAATAACCCTGAAACCGTGTTCAAATCCACATTTTACAGTTGCATCAATGCAGTATTCCGTCTGCAAACCAACCACAATAATTTCTTTTTCACCCTTACCACGAAGATACTCGAGCAAGCCTGTCCCATTGAATGAGCTGTTCACAAATTTGTCGAAAATTCGTTCATCAGGCATAGGTGCAATTATTTCATAAATTTCAAAACCGTCAGTACCCTTTGTCAATGCTTGTCCAACACCGTCATCGTGTCTGACATAAATAACCTCAACATTGTTTTCACGTGCTTTGTTAATCAACAGATTTACATTTGAAATAAACATGTCAAAATTGTACAGCTTTTCATTAGTAATAAGCTTCTGTACATCAACAACCAACAGTACCATATTTTCCTCCACAAATTATTTGCATATGCTTTTTATCTCAATTGAATTCTTGACTATGCTGTAAACCGCCATTACAATTATAACAACGCTTACCCCAGCACCAGTCAGCATTATCATAAGCCTTTGTGTATCAGCTGACATTTCTCCGCCGAATTCGGAAAACATAGCTGTTTCCAAAGAAAGCATAGAAACAAGAGCAGAAGCCATACTGATTATCTTTGTCATTGACATTACAGGACTTCCGAGCTTTCTGTACTTCACAAGGTTGACAATTGCAAAAACGGTTATTCCGAATGTGTACGCCGCCATAATGTAAATCAAAACACCGTGATATTTATAGCCCTTGTTCTGATAAACAATCATAAGCACTGCACCCGACAGAAACAAATTCATAGTGAGCAGAATATATCCGCAAAGACGTGAGTGCTTTAATTCTTTTAATCTGTCATTGCCAATACCGATACGATTTATAAAACGTATCAGCAAAAAACGCATTGCCGATAAATTTATGTAATAAAATGCTATTACACCAAACCAAGCCGTATGGTACATAAATCCAAGAATAATATTAAATGCTGAGTAGAGCAGATTTATACCAAGTAAGCCATAGAGTGAAATATGAGTACGAAACGGCACATCCGTCATAAGTCTTTCTCCAATTGGATTGCTGTAAATTTTTTGTTTTGCAGTACGATAATGATTTGGAATAGTTTTTATACAACGCATAACAACAGCTGTAAGTGTGTAAGCTGACAGCAGATAGATAACAAATGCTAAATGGCAGGTATCATAACCACCGATAAATATATAAATAAGTGTTACTGTACATAAAATCACAAGAGGAATTATAACCCATATCGGCGGATAAAAAAGCTTCATAAGCTTCTTAAATCTATCCATCATATTTCCCTCCTAAATCCCCACAAAATCAAAATCAGGCGTGTATTCCTCCTTAGCCGAGGACTTCTCCTGCATAAACCCGTCCAGACCAAAAGCTTCCGCCTTGTCCAGCACAAAATTATACTCAAACGTGGAAATCCGCCTCGAAAGCTCTTTAAATTCGTTGCTCCGATAAAATGGCGTGTACTGACTCATAAGACTGATTAAAATTTCATCCTTTGGCAGATTTTCAGCAATCCACTCCAGCACCTTAACCGAGTCGTGCCTGTGAGTCGGCAGGGTAAGGTGCCTTATAACCAAACCTCTCTGCATAATCCCATTTTCATCAAGCCTATAACGTCCAACCTGCCTGTACATCTCTTTAAGTGCCGCAGTAACAACCTCAAAATAATTCTCCGCTGAGGAATATTTCTTCGCAAGCTCATTGTCATAATACTTGAAATCAGGCAGATAAATGTCAACATATCCCTCAAGCATTTTCAACGTTTCAACCCGCTCATATCCGCCTGTGTTGTATACAATCGGAATAGTAAGCTTATCCCTGCATAAATCCAGCGCCTTAATAATCTGCGGAACAAACTGAGTAGGGCTGACAAGATTGATATTGTGTGCACCCTTTTCCTGCAATTCAAGAAAAATCTCAGCAAGCCTATCTATCATAATTTCCTTGCCGTACCCCTCACAGGATATCCTATAATTCTGACAAAAACGGCATTTCAGACAGCAACCTGAAAAAAATACAGTTCCCGAACCATTTGTACCCGAAATGCAAGGTTCCTCCCACATATGAAGATAAGCCTTTGCCGCACGAAGAACAGCCTTTTCACCGCAGAAGCCTGTTCTGTTATATCTGTCAATTCCGCATTGCCTTGGACAAAGCGTGCAGTTATGTAAATCCATAATAATTCTCCGTAATCGTTAAAAATGATTTATACTATTATAACATATAAATTATTATCTGTAAATTGTTGAAATCAGAGTGGGATATTGGTATAATAGATGTAAGGTGATAATATGAAAAAAGTAATTTGTACAGTAACGGGTATAGTTGTGTTACTTGTTATATTTGTTGCTTTGGTTTTTATTTGGTTATTGCAAAGAGAAGAACAAGTAAAAGAAAGCAATAACAATGTTTTCCTGCAAAAATATAGAAGCTGTGTAGAGCAAATTAAAGCTGATTATCCAAAAGTGGAGTTTGTTTCTGCAAATTATAATGGTATAGAATGTGTATCTTTTTATTATTGCGAAGAAATAAGCGTATCTGAGCATATAAGTATGACTTATGAAATATTCGATATTATTAGAGAGAAAAGCTATGAAATATACGGCTTAGATACAGATGAAGCTATAAGTGTCAAAATTGCTTCACAAAGTTATAATTTTTTTAAAATTGATAATGTGGATTTGGATTTAAGAATTTCTACAAATTATGAAGTAAGTGAAAACGAAATAAATGAAATAATTACTGAGAATTTCAAAATTATAAAGGAGAGCGAACAATGACCAAAACTGTACTCATAACAGGCTCATCAAGAGGGATAGGCAGAGCCACCGCAGTAACATTTGCACAAAATGGATATAACGTTGTCGTTAATTACAATAAATCGTCCAAAGAAGCAGAAAATCTATGCCTTGAACTGGAACAATTTGGTGTAAAGGCAAAAGCTTTTCAAGCAGATGTTTCCGATAAATCCACAGTAAATGAAATGATACAGCAGATTGAAGCTGATTTCGGAAAAATATCTGTACTTGTTAATAATGCAGGAATTGCCGAACAAGCGCTTTTTTCTGATATTTCCGAGGAAATGTGGGACAGAATGTTCAATGTTAACATAAAAGGTGCATACAACTGCACTCATGCTGTCCTGCCGCATATGATACACAATAAATATGGAAGAATAATCAATGTTTCCTCAATGTGGGGAATTTCAGGAGCATCCTGCGAAGTGCATTATTCCGCATCCAAAGCCGCACTTATCGGATTCACAAAAGCACTATCCAAAGAAGTCGGACTTTCGGGAATAACCGTAAACTGCGTTGCTCCAGGTGTAATTGCAACTGAAATGAACGGAAATCTTTCCGAGGATATTATAGAAGAATTGAAAAATGAAACACCACTCAACAGAATAGGTACCCCAGAAGATGTTGCAGAAGCAATTTTTTTTCTTGGTTCTGATAAAGCGAGCTTCATTACGGGACAAACATTGTCTGTTGATGGAGGATTTGTAGTGTAAAGGAGTTAACCATGACAGCAAAAGAACTGGTGCAGATAACATCTCAGATAGGCTGCATGCTGTTGGAATACGGTGCTGAAATTTATCGTGTTGAGGACAGCGTAATCCGTATAGCTACAGCATATGGATTTAATACAAATGATAAAACAATAGAGGTATTCGCAATACCAACAAGTCTGATTATTACAGTAAATGACGGTGATGAAGCACCAATAACCCAGATGAGAAGTATCATGCACCGTGAAACAAATCTTGACAGAGTTGACAAGCTGAACAACTTGTCACGTTTTATTTGTACTGAAAAACCTGAGGTTTCTTTAATCAGGCGTCACCTTGAAGAAATAAGAAACTGTAAGGTGTATAAATATCCTGTCCAGATTGTAAGCTATGCTGTGGTTGGTGCAACCTTTGCACTTTTCTTCGGTGGTAAACTTCCCGATGCAGCTATTGCCGCTGCTATATCGGTAATTGTATGGCTTGTTTCCAATTCCGTAAATAAAATCAAGCCAAGCGTTTTTTTTGAAAGCGTTATTTGTTCAGTTGTAACCGCTTCATTGGCAGTAATAATTTCAAGAATTGGCGTTACCGATGGTTTTGACAAGGTCATAATCGGTGTATCAATGAACCTTGTTCCCGGAATAACCCTTACAAACTGTATGCGTGACTTTATAGCAGGGGATTTTCTAGCAGGTATGTATACTCTCGTTGAAGCATTGCTTGTAGCTGTTGGAATGGCTGTCGGTGCAGCTTCAGCAATTGCGTTGTTTACTATTATATAAGGAGAAAATAAAATGCAGATTGATAATGCTTTACAGCAGATAATTCTTCCTTGCCTGTATAGCCTTATTGCTTCAATAGCATTTGGTGTACAGTTCAATATTAAGCTTCGTCATATGATTATGGCAGGAATTGGAGGAACTCTTACCCAGTTTATATTTATTGCATTTGAATTAAGCGGAACAGCTGAAATGTTGTGTTATTTCTTTTCGGCAGCTGCAGTTTCGGTTTATTCTGAAATAATGGCAAGACGACTTCATGTTCCTGTGAATATGTACCTTGTAATCGGAATAATCCCTCTCGTTCCAGGAGGATATATGTACAATACAATGATAACGCTCATAGGTGGGGATACCAATATGTTTTTTGATATGTTCCTTACCGCTGTAGGAATTGCGGGTTCTATTGCAATGGGTGTTTTTGCTGTTTCAGCCATGGTGCGACTAATAAGAATTATAGGACATAAAACAATAAGATTGTAAAGCGTTTTAACTATACACAGCTACTCACTTGACAATTAAACAATATGTGTAAGGTCTTAAAACTTGATAGTCAATAATGCACAAAATTTGTTTTTGTTTTTTGTGTAAACGACCGTCCGAGTAATTATTGACAAAACTCCTCAAATACTATATACTTGTATTCAATGACGTTTCAAACACAATATCTTGTGGTCGATATAAATGAGGAGGTACAATATTTATGATTACGCAAATCAGAAAAAGAGATGGTAGAATAGCAACTTTCAATATTGAAAAAATTGCTCAGGCAATATATAAAGCTGCTCAGTCTGTTGGTGGAAGTGACTATAATACAGCTCTTGAACTTGCAGATAAGGTTTGTGATGCAGTAGAAACCAAGTATGGGAAATGTGTTCCTACCGTAGAACAGGTTCAGGATATGGTTGAAAAGGTTCTTGTTGAGGATGGACACGCTAAAACTGCAAAATCATATATCCTTTACCGTTCCTCCAGGACCCGTGCCCGTGAAATGAATACAAAGCTTATGAAGGTGTATGAGGATCTTACTTTCAAGGCCGCAAAGGATAGCGATATCAAGCGTGAAAATGCAAATATCAATGCCGATACAGCTATGGGTACAATGCTTAAGTACGGTTCCGAAGGCGCAAAGCAGTTCTACGAAATGTATGTACTTGACCCAAAGCATGCAAAAGCTCACAATGAGGGCGATATTCATATCCACGATCTCGATTATCTTACACTGACAACAACATGCTGTCAAATTGATCTTATCAAGCTGTTTAAAAACGGTTTTTCCACAGGTCACGGTTTCCTTCGTGAGCCTAATGATATCTATAGTTATTCAGCACTTGCTTGTATCGCAATCCAATCTGACCAGAATGATCAGCACGGCGGACAGAGCGTTCCGAACTTTGAATACGCAATGGCTGAGGGTGTAAAGAAAACATACCGTAAGAAGTATGTCTATAATATTGCTCGTTGTCTCGAAATGATTGCCAAGCTTGATGACGGTCAGGAAATCAGTGATAAGATTGCTGAAGAAATACTTGAAGAAAAAGGAATCTATCCTGTTCTTGGCAACGATAACGGATATAAGGAAGCTGAATTTGAGAAGCTTTGCAGATATGTAGATGCTGCAACCGCTGAGAGAATTCAGAAATTCAATTTTGAAAATACACTTAAGGAAGTTGACCGTGCTACATATCAGGCTATGGAGGCACTTATCCATAACCTCAATACAATGAACAGCCGTGCAGGTGCACAGGTTCCGTTCAGTTCCATCAACTATGGTCTTGATACTTCCATCGAAGGCAGAATGGTTATAAAGAATGTTCTTCTTGCCCATGAAGCAGGTCTTGGAAATGGTGAAACACCAATTTTCCCAATCCATATCTTCAAAATCAAGGAAGGCATTAACTATAATCCTGAAGATCCTAACTATGATATGTTCAAGCTTGCTTGCCGTGTATCAGCAAAGCGTCTTTTCCCGAATTTCTCATTTATTGATGCACCGTATAACCTCAAGTACTATAAACCTGGCGATTACAATTCTGAGGTTGCATATATGGGTTGCCGTACAAGAGTTATCGGTAACTCCTATGACCCATCCCGTGAAATCGTAACAGGCAGAGGTAACCTCAGCTTTACTTCAGTTAATCTGCCTCGTCTTGCAATCAAGGCAAATCATAACGTAGGAGCTTTCTTTGAAAGTCTCGACGAAACAATGGATCTCGTGTGTGAGCAGCTTATGGCAAGATATAAAATTCAGGCACAGAAATGTGTTAGAAATTATCCATTCCTTATGGGGCAGGGTATCTGGATTGATTCTGATAAACTCGGACCGAACGATCAGGTAGGCGAAGTGCTCAAGCATGGTACTCTTTCAATGGGCTTTATCGGACTTGCTGAGTGTCTTAAGGCACTTATCGGTAAGCATCATGGTGAAGATGAAGAAGCAAGAAAACTTGGTCAGGAAATTATTTCTCATATGCGTGCAAGAATGGACGAGGAAACAAAGCGTTCAGGTATGAACTATACTCTTCTTGCTACACCAGCTGAGGGATTGTCAGGCAGATTTATCCGTATGGATAAGAAGATTTTCGGCGAAATCAAGGGTGTAACCGATAAGGATTATTATACAAACTCTTTCCATGTTCCTGTATATTATCCAATAAACGCATTTGATAAGATTAAGATTGAAGCACCTTATCACGAGCTTACAAACGCTGGCCATATCAGTTATGTTGAACTTGATGGTGACCCGCTAAACAACCTTTCTGCATTTGAAAAAATTGTACGCTGCATGAAAGAATCCGGTATCGGCTACGGTTCTATCAATCACCCTGTTGACAGAGATCCTGTGTGCGGATATACAGGCATTATCGGTGATACTTGCCCTAAGTGTGGACGTCATGAGGGTGACGACGGTCTCGAATTTGAGCGTATCAGAAGAATTACAGGTTACCTTGTAGGTACACTTGATCGCTTCAACGATGCTAAGCTTGCAGAAGTTCGTGACCGTGTTAAGCATAATGTCTGAGGTCAGTAAAATGTTATCTGAGAAATTAAGAATTGCGGGAACCGTCAATGATTCAATTGTTGACGGTCCCGGAATACGCTTTTCAATATTCACTCAGGGGTGTCCTCATCATTGTGAGGGTTGTCATAATCCGCATACCCATGATTTTGAGGCAGGAAAGCTTGTCACTCTTGAAAGTCTGCTTGATAAGGTAAAGAGTAATCCGCTTCTTGATGGAGTAACTTATAGCGGAGGAGAGCCGTTCTGTCAGGCTAAACAGCTTTATTTACTCGGCAATGAAATAAAAAAACTCGGAATGAATATCGTAACATATACAGGTTATACTTTTGAATATCTTACGGAACATGCAAATTCGGATAATTTTTACAATGAATTGCTTTCTGTAACAGATTATCTTGTGGATGGTCCATTTGAACTTGATAAAAGGAATATACTACTTCGCTTCAAGGGCAGTTCTAATCAGCGCATAATCAATGTAAATCAAAGTCTGATTGAAAAAAAAGTTATCGAAGCTGAACTGTAATACTTGCAATTATTTATAAAAAGTGTTATATTAGAATATGATTAAGTTAAAAAGGAGTATAATCTTGAAGCATATTCAAAATATAGCACTTGTTTTTTTTATGATGACAGTAATTCTGATACTTTCATCATGTAAAGAAGATGACGGCTCAGGATATATCTATAAAATGAATTTGCAGAATAATCCTAAAAATCTTGATGCTCAGATGGCAGAAGATAAAGAGTCGGTTATGATAATTACAAATATGATGGAAGGTCTGATGAAGGTTCAGGCATCAGGTGCAGTAGTACCTGCCGCTGCGGAACGTTTCGAGATGTCCGAAGACGGATTAACGTATACATTTTATCTAAAGAAGAATCAACAGTGGGACACGTTAGCTGACTTTACAGCAGAAGTAACTGCAGATGATTTTGTTTTTGCCTTTCAAAGAATATTTGATAAAGCAACAAATTCTCCTTACAGTAAGGATTATCTTTGTATAAAAAATGCATCAGCAGTCCTGAATGGAGCAATGGGTGTAAATAGCTTAGGTGTAAAAGCCAAAGATAAATATACTGTTGAATTTACCTTGGAATATCCATATTATGATTTCCTTGCCTTGCTGACCAAAAGTGCTGCAATGCCATGTAATCGTGAGTTTTTTGAATTTACAAAAGGTAAATACGGTATGGCAGCAGAAGCAACAGCTTCAAATGGTGCATTTTACCTCAAGGAATGGAACTACGATCCGTACTGGGATAATAATTACATAATCATGCGTCGTAATAAAGCATTTTCGGAAACACAGTATGTATATCCATACAGTCTTAATTTCTTTATAAAAGGAGATAATGATGACAGCCTGAGTTTTTCCGAGGGAGATGTGGACTGTTATGTAGCAGACGAATATGACAACAAAATATTTGAAAATAACAACTATACATCATATCAGACTAAAACCGTTGGTTTGATTTTTAATCTGAATGATGAAAATTTGAGCAGCTATGAAATTCGTGAAGCGCTTGCAAAATCAATCAACCGAGAAGCCTATGCCCATGAATTGTCTGAAAATCTTTATACAGCATATGGAATAATTCCTGGAAATGTAAGTATACAGGGGAAATCCTATCGTGATCTGTCACCTGATAAATTGCTTTCATTGTATGATGTAAATGCCGTATCTTTGTGGGAAAATGCGCTGAAAAAAACAGGGAAATCATCTGTAGATAATCTAAAAATAACCGTTTCGGACAGTTTTTCTGAAAATGAACTTATATATAATATTTCTGACCAATGGCGAGAAAACCTTCTGCTTTACAGTACTGTTGAGCTTGTATCTGAAATAGAATATGAAACAAAGCTTGAGGAACAGTCGTTTTCAATAGCACTTGTCGAATTAAATGCAAAAGATAATTCAGTTTTTGAATTTTTTGACTATTTTACAGAGGGTGAGTTTTCAGAAGTATACCGAAGTACAAGTTTGAATAATGATATCAGAAATGCATATACTTCTGAGAGCCTTTCAGAAGCTGCTGATAAGTATACAAATGCTGAGAAAACAATTCTCAGTAAGTATGTTTTTGTTCCATTGTTTTACAAGAACGAGTATTTTGTTACAGACAAATCATCAAGTGATACAATTTATTATCCATTCAGTTCAACAGTTTCTTTTGCAGAAGCAAAATACTTTGATTAATTCAAAGGTGGCAATCCGTTATGGCTGACAATGAAAATAAAAATCCGAAGAATTTAAAAGAGTTATTTTTTCAACTTCCTGATCACATAAAAATTATGGCAGTAATTAGTGCGTTTTTTCTTACATTCAGCTTTTTGTTCAGTGCGAGCAATGAAATGTTTGATAAATCTGAGATTACGGTGTATACTTTATCAAGTGAGGAACTGAGAGGAGATACATATACTTCAAGAACAGCAGTTGATGATTCCGAAATGTGGGAAACGGAAGTCTGTTCAACTGACTCAAGTGAGTCCGTTACAATAGTTCCTGAAACAGAAGCTTTTTCAGAAATAATCTCAACTGTAAGTTTTCCCCTGGATATAAATTCTGCAACAGTTGACGAACTTATTCAGATAAACGGAGTAGGGACAGTTACGGCCGAGAAAATTGTCGATTACCGAAATAAGTATGGATATTTTTATGATTACAGTGAATTGATGAATGTTGACGGAATAGGTGATAAGAAACTTGCGAATCTGATGGATTACATCTATATTTCAGATGAACTTTTGATTATTTCAACTTCAGCACACACGGATAAAATAACAGTTACTTCAGTCCCTGTAACTGAAACAAAAATAACCGAAACAACTACAGTAACCGTTGAAGCAACCGTTATTGAAACCACAACAGAAGAATTTGAACTTATAATCGAAGAGTTTGAATATGATGACGAAGAAGATGATAATGACAATTATGAAAATGATACTGAATACGAAGTTGCTGAAACGGAAATATTTACAACTAAAAGATATGTTCAATTTCCTATAGAACTAAATAACGCAACTGCAGAAGATTTGATGTGTATAGACGGAATAGGTGAGTATACTGCATATAAAATTATCGAGTATGCAAGAATGTATGGGTTTTACAGCGTCGAAGACCTGATTAATGTTGACGGTATAGGAAGTGCAAAACTTTCGGTAATATCTCCGTATGTCTATGTGGATTCATCAATGCTCCCGCCAAAGCCAGAGACCACAGAATATGAAACGGAAATGACCACAGTTACATCTGTTGAAACCGTTACAGAAACGATTATATCAAAAGTGAATATTAATACCTGCAGTAAGTATGAGTTAATGCAGCTGCCAGGTATTGATGAAAATTTGGCAGCGAATATTATAGAATTACGTGATACGATAGGAGGGTTTACAAAAATTGAAGAATTAAGCCTTGTTAATGGAATGACAAATAGTAAATTGTCAGCAATATGGAATTACATACACATTTAAAATTTGGGAGGACAAAAAATGAAAAAAATAGCATCATTATTCTTTAGTTTTATCTTTGCACTTATGTCATTTACAACAGTGCTTGCTGCAAATGACTCACTTAGTGTAAGTGCTGCAAAAGTATATGAAACCCCTTATTATTACAATCAGATGACAGAGGAAGCACAGGAGGTGTACGATACCCTTAAAGATGCTGTTCTGAATTGTAAAAAATCCATAAAGATAAAATGTGAAATTGATCAGGATGACTTTGACAAGATTGCTGAGTTGCTTATATTGCATGACCCTATGACCTTTAACCTTAAGGATATAGAAGCAACATCGATATCAAGAACTTCAATTACATTCAAGCTCCATTATAGATATTCAAAGGAAAATTATGATAAAATGGTTGCAAGCTACAAGAAATCTGTAGATAAGGTTCTTGCCAAGCTTGATGACGATATGTCTACATATGTAAAAATCAAAACTATCCATGATGCAATTGCAAACGGAGCAGTATATGATAAAGAATACAAACTCAGCGATACAATATACGGAACACTGGTAAAGAAAAAGGGAAAGTGTGACGGATATGCAAAAACCTTTTCATATATATGTGGACAGGCAGGTATCAGAACTGTAACAGTTATAGGTAAAGATATATATACAACCGATGATTCGTTGCATATGTGGAATAAGGTTTATTACAATAAAAAATGGTATAACGTTGACGTTACATGGGACGACCCTGTGGGTAACATGAAATCTAACCGCCTGTATGATTTCTTCATGGTAAGTGATAAGAATTTTGGTAAAACTCATACTGAAGACAATCTGAGCTTCAAAGTTCCAGCAGCAACTGATAGTTCAAAAACATATTTTAAAATGTATAAAAAATATGCAGAGGATACAGCAAGTGCAAAAGCACTTTTACAGTCCGAGCTTGAAAAGGCAGCAAAAAGCGGAAAGAAGTATGTAATTATTCAGTGCGCAACAGACAGTGCGTATAAAAATATGTACAATTATATCCTTGATGTTGAAAAGACTTGCTCAATGCTAAAAAAAGCAGGAAAGAAGAATAAAAATCTTGTGACGGAATTGTATTCCTACGGAAACAATGAGGAATACAGAACAATAAAGCTTTATCTGTTCTATAAAAATACAGATATTGACGAATATTATATAGATGTAAGTGATGTAAACAAGGATATGGCAAAAGCACTCGATTATTACGGAATAGATTAATTTTTAAAATGATGATTGTTGATTAAGACAATCATCATTTTTTGTCTATCTTGAACAAAATAACCAATTGTACTTGACATGAAAAGAAAGAAATGATATACTTATAAAGTTGTTCGGGGTGTGGCGCAGATTGGTAGCGCGCTACCTTGGGGTGGTAGAGGCCGTGGGTTCAAGTCCCGTCACTCCGACCAATGAAATAAACCTCTCAAATGGCTTGAATACGCCGTTCGGGAGGTTTATTCTTATATTAAATTTGATTTTGGACAACTTTTGGACAACCGAACTTGTTTTAGCCTGTTTTCTTTGTTCGGAATTTGTCGTTCAGATGGAGTATATTTACGACTTCATCGGTAGCTTTTGCCTTGACTTCATTGAAAGCGTGAGTGTAAACAGACAAAGTTGTATTCGGATTTGAATGTCCAAGAATATCTGCTACTGTCTTAACATCTGTTCCTTTGGCGATCATAACAGAAGCTACAAAGTGTCGCATTGAATGGATACCGTAAAAGTCCATATTATGTTTTGCACACATCTTTTTCAGATAATTGTAGGGAAGACCGTTATACATTATCTTGGTATAGGTACTGTCGCAGAAAAGGTAATCGTCATCAGAGTGTCTAATACCCATAAATGTTTTCTGATAAATTTCTTGTTCCTTGTATGTCAGAAAAAGGTCAATGATAACCTGAGGAAGCTTTATCATACGCATAGAACTTTCGGTCTTGGTATTACCGACATACATTTCCTTATTCTTTCTGGAATAGTTGGCGGCTCTTTTTACATTAAGAATATGGGTGTCAATATCAATATCACTGTACCTTAATCCAACGATTTCCGAACGTCTGAGTCCGCATATAATTGCAATTGAAGCGAAAAGCTGGTATTTAAGCGGTGCTTCGGAATATAAGATTACAACAAACTCTTCTGCCTGTTCAGGAGTATAAATCTTTCTTTCCTTATGAACGGCAGGCGGGAGCTTAACATTTGTACAAGGATTTTTAGTGAGCATTTCAATTCTTACAGCATAATCAAACACTTCCGATATAAACGAACGATAATGTTTTATCGTTTTATGTGAAAGTCCTTTTTCGGGATTTGTTTTGTTTACGCCTGGTTTTGTAAGTGAATTGATGAACTGCTGGATGTGGATTGTCTTGATTTTATCCATCCTCATATCACCGATGGCTTCGTATGTACGTTCTTTGAAATCTTCACAGCGTTCACGGGTGGTTGTTGCTTGCTGAATATCAGCATAATCTGTAAACCATTTTTCTGCAAAATTTTTGAACGTGATATTTGGCAGTATCGCAAGAGAATTTATTTGCTGCTCATACTCATATGCGATTGCTTCAATAGCCCTGTCACGTCTTTTTTCAGTAAGACCTTCAAATCGTGGATCATCAAATCTAACCGTCATACTCGAAAATTTTGGCGAGCCTTTTTCGTTCTTACCGCAAAACACTCTGATACGGTAAGCATTTTCTCTTTTGGTAATGTTCATTACATTACTCCTTTCGTGGTTGCGAAAGGACAAATAACGTGTGTGGTATGTTTCTGTCCTTTCTGGGTGGATACTTACTCTATAATCTCTCTGTCTGTTGCCGCAGACAGGGAGATTTTTTTGTAAGCACAAAAAGCACTTACTTTATATCAGCCCAAAACATATTCATCTGAATTTCAAAATCCTCTATCCAGTGTGAGAATGCTTCAGGCGTAATATCGCCGTTTCGTACATCATTACGTTTTTCATAACTTTCCGATGTAAAGTTGGAGAAAATGTCATTGCAAAGTTGCAGCTTATCTCCTGTTAATTGTTCCTTATTCTTTGCTCGTCTTATTCTTGTGTACCAACGCTGATACACTTTCATATACTGAGCTTCATATTCATCATTGTGTTTTTCCTTGTATCTGCTCATTTTTTCGGAATTTCTCTGCTTTCTGCAAGCATCGGAGCAAAGAACATCAAACAGGCTCGACTTTGCAATAAAGAGCTTTCCGCAGTTCAGACAGTATCGTGGAAAAAGGCTCTTGCTGTAAAGCAGTCGGATATAATATTCTACTGCTGAAACCAAAGAAACATCTGTAACGGCATATTCCAAACCGTTCTTTCCTTTGATTATCATTATGGGTATATCGTCCTTGACATATCTATTCAGCAGATAATCGAGAGCCTGCTCTGTATTCGGATCTCTTGAAGGAGTAAAACTGATATGACGTTGATGATAAATAAAGTCTTCGTTAATTAGTGCAGTCTGTGTGATTTCCAGATGTTCATACAACCATTCCGTTTCGTTTTCATCAATGTTATCGGATAATACTTTGTCAATTACCTTTTTCAAATAACGGCAGGTCACATTATCATCGGGAACAGAAATACTGCTGCCTTTAAAATAATTCAGCATTTTGCAGTCGGAAGAAAGGTCAAACAGGAACGATCCTATCTCTCTTTCAGCTTTTTCTACGCTTTTTTCTGCAAAAAATCCGCCGTTTATATATTTGAATACCTTTTTGGGTTCACCGTATATGATTATTTCTTTTAGGTTATCGCAGTCAACACATACTGCCATACACATATCTGCAAAAAATTTGTAATCGGGCATTGAATCAGCTCCATTTCAAAAACACTTCTATTATAGATTTTTCTACTTTTTTAATCTAATATCGATTATACCAAATATAAATGTAAATAGCAATAGCAAAAGTGTTGCAAAAAACCTACAAGGATTTATGCAAATCTGACGAATAATCACAAATGCAAAAAACCCACTTGACTTTTGAATGAAACTTGCATTATAATCTAATTAGTTCAACGGAGTAAGACGTTGGATGAATGTAAAAAACACACATTGACTATGTTAAGGAGGAATCGATTTATGATTGAAAACACTAAACCCGTAACCCTTATGACAATCCACGAAGCAGCTAAAACAGGTATTATGCCTGAAAACACATTAAGAAGAATGTGCAGAAGCAATGATGTACCTTGTCTGCATATTGGAAGAAGAACGCTTATCAACTATGATTTGCTTGTTGCTTTTCTCAATGATCCAAGTAATTACGTCAAGGGGGAGAGAGCAAATGAGTAAAAAAGAAGATGTTAAGCATTTTACTGATAATGTTATCACAACAGAGCATTTGCCGTTTGAAGCATACAACAATGTGCTTTCTTATGAAGAAACAAATTCCAGTCCGCTTGATATAAAGTTCTTTTCGGAAATTGAAGCAATTTCTGTGGACTGGCTTTGGTATCCGTACATTCCATTCGGAAAAGTAACTATTATTCAGGGCGATCCGGGCGAGGGTAAAACTACCCTTGCCCTGAATATAGCTGCTATTTTGAGCAGAGGTGAAAAACTTCCGACAGAAATAGACTACAATTACACTTATGATTGTGTTACATCAATCTATCAAACGGCTGAAGATGGTCTTGCTGATACAATTAAACCAAGGCTTATTGCTGCAAATGCAGATTGCAGCCGTATTTGTACCATTATTGAAGGTGAAGCTGCACTTAATTTCTGCGATGAACGTATTGAGGAAACTATTGTTACAACTGGTGCAAGACTTTTAATTATGGATCCAATTCAAGCATATCTCGGAGCAAATGTTGATATGCACCGTGCAAACGAAATAAGACCTGTTATGTCTCGTCTTGAAGCGATTGCTGAAAAATATAATTGTGCTGTCGTGCTTATCGGACATATGAATAAAAGTGGTAAGAAAGCTCAGTACAAGGGACTGGGCTCTATCGATATAACAGCTGCTGCAAGAAGTGTTTTATTTGTGGGACGCAAGGGTAATGATAAACAGAAACGTTGTCTTATACCTATAAAATCAAATCTTGCTCCCGAAGGACGGGCTGCATTGTTCAGTGTAGGCGATCAGCTCACTTGGGACGGATTTGAGGATATAGATGTTAATAAGATTTGTTCAGAAGCAGGAAGTTCTTATGATAAAGTTCCATCAAAGGTAGAACAAGCAGAAAGCTTTCTTCTGGAACTTTTTGATGAAGATAAAAGAATACGCAGTACGGATGTTGAGAAAAGAGCAAGTGAATTCGGTATTTGTAAGCGTGTACTTGATAAGGCAAAGAAAAATCTGAATATATCCTCTAAAAAGTCAGGAGATTATTGGTATTATATCTTTCCTGATTGACAGAAATACATTGTTGCATTCTTGCAATGTTGGCACAATTCACGATATACAGCCATTTGTAGCAAGTATGCAACAATGCAAGATTGCAAGCTTATACGGAAGGAGTGACAAAAATGAGCGCCAAAACTATTTCTCACGTTCAAGGAAAGGGCAGCATAGCACATAACAACAGACTGTTTTCTCCAAAGAATGTTGACAGTAGCAGAACTGCCTATAATATTTGTTATATCAATCAGCCGATTGCAGAAGCTTACAACGAACTTTTTGGTAAGGCTGTTGAGGAATATAACTCAAAACAAAAGCGTTTCGACCGTAAAATCAAGAATGGGTATTATGAGCATTTGTTTAATCGTAGTCCTTGCAATACAGTTGTCGAGTCGGCTAATGGACAGAAAAGCTTCTATGAAGATGTTGTTCAGATTGGTACAAAGGACGATACAGGAGTTAATTCTGCGGATGCAGATTTTGCAAAGCTTTGTCTTGATGAATATATGAAAAGCTTTCAGAAGCGTAATCCTAACTTTCAAGTTTTCAATGCCGTACTTCATATGGATGAAGCAACACCGCATTTACATATAGACTATATTCCTGTTGGTCATTACAATCGTGGAGTTACTGTGCAAAACGGTCTTGCACAGGCTCTCAAAGAAATGGGATATGGCGGAGGCAAGGATGCTATCAACCGTTGGCGTCAATCAGAACGTAATATTCTTAAAGAAATATGCCTTGTTCATGGACTTGAAATTGCTGATGAAACTTTAGGACGTGGCTATTCTATGAAAGTTGAGGAATATAAGGAACATCAGGACAAAATACATGCTTATGAAGAAAGAGAAGCTGAACTTGAAAAAGAAATTCAGCCATTGCTTGAAGCTAAAACAATTGCGGATGATGTATCTATGACAGGCGTAAAAATGCCGTTGGGCAATTCCCGCATTGTTTCAGAAAATGAATTTGAAGCTATCAATATGCAGAAAAAAGCTCTTGCGGTACAGGAAGAAACCATAAAAGCTAAACATGCTCATCTTGATAAAGAACGCTTTTACACCGATATGAAAGAGCAGAAATTAAATGAGCGTGCTGAAAATCTCGATGAGCGTGAAAAGAGTCTTGATGATCGTGAAACTCAAATTGCAAAAAAAGAAAAATCCGCCGAAGCCAAGGTAAAGGCTGCTGACGAATTATACGAAAAGCAAATTGATATAAATTCAGAGCTTGATAAGGTGAGTGCTGAAAATAAAACTTTGAAAACTAAGGTTCAGGGATATATTTTTATGCAAATGAAAATGGCAGAGTTGGAGTCTACTTTGAATTATACCAAACAAAAGCTTGATGAATCAGATGAAAAGCATATTCAGGAGCGTGAACGGGAACTGCAAAAATTATCTGAACAGCATAAATCTGAACTTGCTGAAAAGGATACAGCGTATAAAGCGTTATCATCTGAATTGACTTCAACAGCAACAGAACTTGAAAGGGTGCAGGGGGAGAATACAGAATTAAAAAAGCAATACGGAATTTTGCAAAGTCTTATGGATGTGCTTTATGAAGTTGGCAGATATTTCGGCAGAAAGCTCGGGATAGATTTTGATAAGGCTGTGGATATGAGAATTGATAAATGGAGCTTTAGTCATATATTCAATAATGGACGTGAGCGATAAAAATCTGTATCTTTGATTAGGTACAGATTTTTTATTTGGGGAGTGCAGAGGGAACGGCTGCTCGCTGTCCGCAGACAGCGAAATCCCCCTCGGAGAGCCACGTGTACTTTTGATAATGGCTGTTAATGCCTTGTCAAAAGTACTAAGGGGTTAGTTTTGACAGGGTCAAAGCTAAATTTGCGGCTTCGCCAAGCGGGATGTGTGTTGCTTTTTCGCAGGGAATGTGTTATAATGTAAAAAATCAGGCAGACCCCAAAACATTCTCACTTGAAGGTTTTAAGGGGGTATTTGCATTTACAAGGGACAGGGGGTTCGGCAATGAAGATTGTTTTAAAGAAGAATGAAGCAGAAACAAATGAAAGTGCAGCAAAGGGACTTTTGTTTGTCTTTTCCTGTGTTTTAGTAATTGCTATTTTGTGCTGGACAGGGATATTTGATATTCCTATCAGTATGATAATCACAATTCTGGGTGTATCCGCTATTACATTGATAATCCCGTCAATTCTTATTTTAAAGTTCCATATATACCATACGGCTATGAAATATTATATAGTGACAGCATTGGCTGTGATGGCAGGTGCAGCGTATGTTCTGTTTACATTTCAGGCAGTAATTGCCTTTGTGATACCTACGATTATTGCCGCATTCTATCTGGACAGAAGATTACTTTGCTTTTCAGGCGTGGTAACGGTTACTGCCATATTTGTTTCCCATATAATTACAGGATTCCATATGTTTATGCCTTGGATAGAACCTTTTGATGGGATGCGGGACATATTACGATATGGTGCTTTGCCAAGGTGTCTGCAGTATTGCGGCTGCTTCTTGCTTGTGCTGGTTATGATGGAAAGATACAAAGGATTATTCCTGCAGATGAAAAACACGGATGATTCCGGAAAAGAAAATTCAGCGGAAAGTGAAGAGAAAAAAGAATTTGAAGAATTATTGGAAAAACTGACCGAAAGAGAAAAGTCAATATTCCTGTTGATGATAAGCGGTTACACAAATATGCAGATTGCAGACAAATTGTATTTATCAAACGGAACAGTAAAAAACTATATTTCTGTTATTTATGAAAAAGTAGGAACAAAGGAGAGAAATACGTTAATTTTTAAATACGGCAGGTTTTCAAAAGAAAATGACTGAAGTCATATATTAAAATGACCGCAGTAACTTGCGTTTTTATAAGGATTTCGGTATGCTTGATAAAAAACGGAGGTTATTTATATGAAGGAAAAAAGGTTCAGAATAAGTTTTATCATTTGCTGCATCCTGTTGGTTATTGCAGGTGCTGCCGGAGCAATAGGTTGTTGTTTTCCGATTACAATAGGCGGAAACGCAATACAGATTAAAGAAAATCTGGAGTTTGATCAGATTCTTTCTGAAGAAGAGATTGGAAAAGACAGAGAACAGCTTATTGAACTTGTTGAATCCGTACACCCGATATTTGTGGACGGCAGCGATTTGTCAAAATATGAGGAAGCTAAAAATCATTATATCCACGTGACGGACAGGGAGATGACCGTCGGTGAGTTTAGGTATGAAACGGGAGCATATCTGGCGACGTTAAATGATGGACATACCCGTCTTTGGCGGGCAGATGAGAATACATTTGAAATATGGCATAAGTATACAGATGACAATATGTATTTTTATCGCTATGAAGATGGAAAGACAGTACCGACGGGATTGTATGTAACCGAAGTGAACGGAGTTTCAATAGACAAAATTCTTGATGTGATAGATTATAGTGTGCCGGCAGAAAACGAATATGCGAGAGAGGTTAATTATAACGATTATTTTACTTCAGAGAGTGTGTTAAAGCTGGCAGGTGTTGAAATATCAGGAGACTTTGTTGATGTTTCTTTAAGTGAAGGCTCAGTGGAAAGGTGTTCATATTTTGTCCCGAAGGCAAACAACGGAAACACTGTTGAAACAGGAAACAGATGGAAATGGGACGGAGATGTATTTGTAGCAATCTTTGAAGAGTGCGTCCGTGATGAAGGCTTTCGTGATACAGTCACCGAATTGAAGAAAGCGGTAAAGAACGGCTGCAGCAAAGTAATAATTGATGTCAGAAATAACGGCGGCGGAAATTCAGGTACCTGTACAGAGTTGCTGAAGGCTATGGGGATGAAGGTGCCTGAATACGGAATGGTGATACGTTATTCGGGAGAAACAAAAAAACAAGTCGGATATCTTCGTACAAATGGGACATTTACATATGAACCTCAGAACAACGGCGAAGCTAACCCAAATGTTGAGTTGGTTGTTCTTTATAATAAAAACACTTTTAGTTCGGCTAATATGCTGTGTGTATATGTGAAAGACGGAGGGCTTGGAACCTTAATCGGAGAACCGTGTAAAAATAGTCCAAGTCATTATGGACAACCGATAGATTTTTCGTTGGAGCATTCACACCTCAGCGGAAGTATTTCGCATAAGGCATTTACCCGTCCGAATGGAGATTGGAGCGAAAAGGCGTTGTTGCCTGATGTGGAAACGGCAGATAACGACCCGTATCAGACTGCGATTGATTTTTTGAAATAATAAATAAGACCTCATCACATTGTCATCGCTTCGGCACGAAACAGTGTGATGAGGTTTTGGTGTTGAAATTACTTGCATATTCTGTGGATAAAAAATTCGCAGGATAGCCCTGCGAGGCAATCTTTCTTTGTAAAACCATTCGGGGAAAATTATCTCTTGGAGTCTGTTCCTGCAATTCTTCTGATTTATCGTACTTTTGCATAAAGTGCGTAAATTCGACAGTTGATAAAAATTATTCAGGACAACCACAGGACAACTTATCTTCAAAAGATACAACAACATACTTAATTTTACAAAAAATACAACAACACATATTTATCGGAAACAACGCAGATTAGCCGTTTTTACAGTGCCTTGAATGCATTTAAAATTCTGTACAAACTTTCAAGTCCCGTCACTCCGACCAATATGTTATTTTTGTGTAAGGTAGTTTATGAATCGTTGTATTATAAACTCATTTCTGTAGTTAAATCTCCGAAAAATCAGATTTTTGCTACTTGGTTGACACATATTTCAAAATATGTTACAATGAAAAAAATCATCAGGGGGTGTCAATATGAACAAAAATAAAAGATTCAGCATACTGTTTCCATACTATGAAAATACGGAATACAAGAAACTTTCTGAAACCACCTGCCATGATCTTGGTATTGATACGATATGCCAGCAGCTTACAGAAAATAAAAAAGAACAGAATCTCATCATGAGTATTATTTCGAACATGACGGCTGATCCAAGAATCGCTTCATACAGGCAAAAAGTTTTTGTCGACATATTGCATAATCCCGAATTTCGTAAGCGTATGACAGAACTTTTTGACAAGCTTGAATTTATTCGTAATTTCAGTAGTATCCACAGGGAATCGGATGAAAAACTCGGATTGTGGCATCTTTTACATCGTCTTGATGAACTTAACGATTATATCAAATGTGTGGAATCTATGCAGACTTGCCTTTCTGATGCTGAAATTGAATCGGAGGGACTTTTGAAATTCAGGAGTTTTATTGATGAACTGTACCATGAAGCCTGTTTTGCAGAAATGAAAAAGGATATTGCAGAACTCAAAAAGAAATCATCATCAATACAGAGCGTCACACTTGGAATCAACGTCAATGAACGATTTGAAGCTATAAGTATGGGATTGATTTCAGTTAACAACAAACCTTTTAAAAAGTCGGGTATCGTTTCTAATTTTGCTGATGCGCTTGCTTCTAAAAACAAAATACAGGATGGGACTGAATGGAATGGTGATATGCATTATCATCAGATTGAAAAGATGCATGATAGCCAGCTCGATTCCTTTATAGAAAAGACTGCAGGGATTTCTGTTGCACAGAATGCACCATATATTGGAAATCATGTAATTTCTACAATTGTTAATGCACCTGAAGATGATGGTGCAAGTCGTACTACATTTTATCTTGATAAGATATTGAATAAAATGCTCGATTCTCTTGTTAAGAAGTTACGTGATTCACTTACTAAATATGCAAACATTGCCATTGTAAATATTTCGCACATTATTCCTGAATTTGTTTATTATATCAGATTTGCAGAATTTATAAGTGCAAATATGGAACACGGTTTCAGATTCTGTGAGGCACAGCTTGCAGAGAGCGACGACGCATCCATGAATTCGAAAGATATATATAATCTCAAACTTGCAGTTACTATGGAAAACAATGACGACATTGTTTACAATGACCTCAGGTTCGATAAGGAACATACAATATATATCCTTACAGGTGCAAATCGTGGCGGAAAAACAACTATAACACAGGCTGTTGGACTTTTGTTTGTACTTGCGCAAGGGGGGATATATGTGCCGGCATCATCCTTTATTTATAGACCTGTTGACTGTATATACACACATTTTCCGGCAGATGAGGACAAAACAATGGATCTCGGAAGACTCGGTGAGGAATGTGTCCGTTTCAAGGAAATCTATTTCAGCTGTACAAAAGACAGTCTGCTTCTGCTCAATGAAACCTTTTCTACAACTTCGTTTGAAGAGGGCTTTTATATTGCAAAGGATTCTGTAAGGGCACTTCTGAAAAAGCAGGTTAGAACTATTTATAATACACATATGCATAAGCTTGCAGCTGGTGTCAATGAAATCAATAAGGAAAGTTGCGGTATCAAGGTATCTTCTCTTATCATGAAAAATGACGGAGGAAAACGCTCCTTTAAAGTAGAGGTTGCTTGTCCAGAAGGAATGTCTTATGCAAGGGATATTGCTGAAAAGTATGGTATTACATATGAAATGCTTATCAGCCAGTAAAGTCTGCTAATTATGGTGTATCCAATGTTTGCAGACTTTGGCGTTTAATTATTTTTTAATGTCTTAACCCAAATAAAAGAAAAATCCACTGAAAGTTATTCTTTCTGAAATAGTCAATAGATAGTAGACATAAAAAAACCGGAGTTAAGCTGTCAGTTCAATGCGAAATTGAACTGGCGGCTTTCTGTTTAATTTACGAAGAGGTCTAATGAAATTAAAGTAATGAACAGTCTGAGAAATTACAGAATAAAGGTCATCACACTTT
>JAZUSM010000046.1:0-50008 GCA_045606725.1 Oscillospiraceae bacterium
TAATAAATGTTTCCACCACGTCCTCGTAGTTGTGGCCAAGGGCGATTTTGTTGCAGCCCGCTTCCTTTGCCGCGTCGTGAAGCGCACCTCGCCTCATTCGCGCACAAAGGCTGCAGGGGTTGCTTTCCTGACGCACATCAAAAACAATCTCGCCGATGTGTGTGCGGATAAGTTTGTACTCGATACCCATTTCCCTGCACATTTCGTCCACGGCGGAATAGTCCCCGTCCGTGCCGCCGAAGCGCGGGTCAAGGGTTATTGCAACGATGTCGTACTCGATACCGATAAAGCGTTTCAGCAAAAACAGTCCGCGGAGAAGCACAAGGCTGTCCTTGCCCCCCGAAACTCCCACGGCAATCCTGTCGCCGTCCTGAATAAGGTCGAACTCCTCAATTGCCTTACGCATATAGCCTAAAATCTTCTGCATAATTATCCTTCCGTTGCTACATAATTTCATAATTAAACACGTTTAACATAATTAAACGTGTTTAAAACAATATCTGCGTTACTCCGAATTATTTCTGAAGTGTGCCGTGGGAAAGTGCTGTAAGGTAAGCGTTGATGAAGCCATCAAGGTCGCCGTCCATAACAGCGCTGATGTTGCCGTTTTCGTGGCCTGTACGGTGGTCCTTGGCAAGTGTGTAAGGCATGAATACGGAGGAACGGATCTGTGCGCCCCATGCGATTTCCTTCTGCACGCCCTTGATATCCTCAATCTTTTCAAGGTGCTCACGTTCCTTGATTTCAACAAGCTTGGAAACAAGCATCTTCATAGCGTAGTCCTTGTTCTGATACTGGCTTCGCTGTGTCTGACAGGATACAACGATACCTGTAGGAATGTGTGTAAGACGTACCGCAGAGGAAGTCTTGTTAACCTTCTGTCCGCCTGCACCTGATGCACGGTAGAAGTCGATTTCCAGGTCTTCGGGACGGATTTCAATGTTCAGGTCAGCGTCGTCCATTTCAGGCATTACTTCAAGAGAAGCAAAGGAAGTCTGACGGCGTCCTGATGAGTCAAACGGGGAGATACGAACAAGACGGTGTACGCCTGTTTCGGACTTCATAAAGCCGTAAGCGTTAAGACCTTCGATAAGGATGGAAGCAGATTTCAGACCAGCTTCATCGCCGTCGAGATAGTCAAGAGTTGTAACCTTGTAGCCGTGACTTTCAGCCCACATATTGTACATACGGAACAGCATCTGTGCCCAGTCCTGAGCCTCTGTGCCGCCTGCACCAGCGTGGAATGTAATGATAGCGTTCTTGCTGTCATATTCGCCTGTGAGAAGGGTTGTAAGCTTCATTGCTTCAAGCTCCTTTACGAACTGATCAGCGTCACGCTTGATTTCGAGAGCAGTTTCTTCGTCCTCTTCCTCCTCCATAGTAAGTTCAATCATGGTGAGGCAGTCCTCAAGCTTTTCGTTGAGCTTGTCGTAGCTTGCAATTGTATTTTCGTTGTGCTTGATGGTCTGCATAACCTTGTTGGAATTTTCAATGTCGTTCCAGAAGCCCTCCTTAGCGGACTCCTCCTGAAGCTGTGCATTTTCTTCCTTAGCCTTGTCGATATTGAGGATTGTGTAAAGCTCCTTCATATCCTTTCTGTATCCTTCAAGCTCAACTCTGAGTTCGTCAAGTAATAACATTGTGTTTCCTCCTGTATATGATAAATTTTAATTTACTGTTTTTTCTCTTTCTTTACATTCTCAACATAGCCAACGGGTTTAAGTTTGGACTGTCCGAAGCGCTGTGCGCTGTAAAGTCCCCAGTATCCCGAAAGCATATAGCTTACTGCGATTGCCAGTGCGTAGTACGCAAGACCACCTGCGCCGAACAATTCAATGCTGAGAATAATTGTTGCAAACGGACAATTAGTTACGCCGCAGAAAACTGCCAACAGACCAACCGCCGCGCCGAAGCTTGGGTCAAGTCCCAGCAGACCGCCGAATACGCATCCGAAGGTTGCTCCTGTGAAGAAGCTTGGTACGATTTCGCCGCCCTTGAAGCCTGCGCCAAGAGTGAGTGCAGTGAATGCAATTTTCAGCAGGAATGCCACCGGTGAAGCCTCACCGCTGAACGCACGCTCGATAACGTCCATACCTGCACCGTTGTAGTCTGTTGTTCCAAGCAGGACTGTGAGCAGAATTACAATTCCCGAACCGACAAGAACCTGCACAAAATCATTTTTTATATATTTTACAAAGGTTCTTTTTGCCGCCTTTATTGTCACGCAGAACAATATACTTACCGCCGCACAGCCTATACCCAGCACTGCAACACGAACAAGGTCAAGTCCCGAATTTCCGTCAAGTGCAGGTATTCCCTGAACTATAAAGCTTTCAGGCTTAACGCTGAAAATTCTTGCCACAACGCTTGCCGCAATTCCCGAAATCATACAGGGAACAAGTGCCGAATACTGCGCCGCCGCAACGATTACCACTTCAACGGCGAAAACCGCCGCCGCAATCGGCGTACCGAAAAGTGCTGAAAATCCTGCCGCCATGCCGCACATTATCAGTGTTGACGTATCCTGCTTGTCAAGCTTCAGAATTTTACCTACAGGTGAAGCAAGGCTTCCTCCAATCTGCAAAGCCGCACCCTCACGACCTGCCGAACCGCCTGTAAGGTGTGTCAGGAAGGTTGCTGCAAAAATCAGCGGAGCAAGCTTCAGCGAAACCTTTTCTTCTCCACGTGCCCCCTTGATAATGCAGTTCGTTCCGGGGTCGTTTGACATTCCCAGCAGCTTGTAAATAGCTACAATAATCAGACCCGCAACAGGCATTGCAAATATTATTACCCTGTTTTCTGTCCGGAATTCCGTTGCAAAGCTTAATGCATGGTGAAATGCAACTCCGACCAGACCAACAACTATGCCAACCAGTGACGCAATCAAAACCCATTTTGCAAAAGCTTTTATCAAAGCAATATAGTTGTGGGCTTCTGCCTCGAATTTCATTCCATCTTCATACGGAAGTTTTTTTGACATTCGTATTACCCCTATTCATTAATCTTCAAGCATAAGCAGGAGCTCACGAAGAAGCTTGCATGCAACCGCAGTTGACACGCCGCTGGGGTCGTACTGAGGTGAAAGCTCGTTTATATCTGCGCCGACAATGTTAAGCCCTTTCAGTTTCAGCACCGCTTCAAGCAGTTCGGCAAACTGTACGCCGCCTGCTTCTGGAGTGCCTGTACCGGGGAAGATTGACGGGTCCATAACGTCCATATCAATTGTCAGATATACGTTTTTGCCCTGCAACTCTGTTACAGCCTTTTCAATGCCATCGAGATTGAATTTGTTCATCTTTGTGTGTTCAGCCGCAAATCTGAATTCTTCACGTTCTCCGCTTCTTATGCCGAACTGATAGATGTGACCGTCGCCGACCATTTCCCAGCAGCGGCGTATTACGCAGGCATGTGATTTCTTTACCCCGAGATAATCGTCACGCAAGTCAGCGTGTGCATCAAACTGTATGATATACAAATCCTTGTATTTGTTATACACAGCAGTAACTGCACCAAGAGTTACCGAATGTTCACCGCCAAGCATAAACGGACGCTTTCCGTCAGCAAGAATTTCCGCAGTAATCTCCTCAATCTGAGAAAGTGCCGTGTCAACATTGCCTATGCAAAGCTCAGGATCGCCTGCATCAAAGATTGCGTAGTCAAGCAAATCCTTGTCCTGATAAGGTGAGTATGTTTCTATTCCGAAGCTTTCGCTGCGGATAGCCTTGCTTCCGAAGCGTGTGCCGGGACGGTATGAGGTTGTGCTGTCGAATGGTGCACCGAAAATAACGGTTTTCGCCTCCTCGTATTCACAGTCACAACCGATAAAAGCATTTCGTTCAATCTGCATTATCCAACAATTCCTTTACATAGTTTGGTATCGCAAAACAGCCCTTATGCAGTTCCGTGTTGTAGTAACGTGTTTTCAGATCAAGACTGTTCCACTTTTCAATATCCGCAGCAATCGGGTCAATCGACTTTGAAGCAAATCCGAAAAGCCAGTGCCCAGACGGATAGGTCGGAATGTGTGCCTGATAAACCCTGCATACATTGAAAAACTCTCTGATACGCTTGTGTGCTCTCTGCATAGCCTTTGCATCGTCAGCGTAGTAAGGGCTTTCGTGCTGATTGACAAGGATACCATTTTCGGTAAGCGCATTGAAGCAATTACCGTAAAATTCGCTTGTGAAAAGTCCCTCACCGGGACCGAACGGGTCAGTGCTGTCAACGATAATCAAATCGTAGCAGTTTTCTTTTCTGCGCACGAAACGCAAACCGTCATCGTACACAATATTGACCCTGGGGTCGTCAAGACTGCAGGCTGTCTGCTGTAAGAACTCCTTGCTGACTTCTACAACACGCTCGTCAATCTCAACCATATCTATGTGCTCAATCGTATCATATCTTGCAAGCTCACGGACAGTGCCGCCGTCGCCTGCGCCGATAACGAGAACATTCTTTATATCGGGATTTGAAGCCATAGCAACGTGAGTAATCATTTCGTGATATATGAATTCGTCCTTTTCAGTAAGCATCATAAGTCCGTCAAGAGTGAGAAAACGTCCGAACTCCTTGCTCTCAAAAATATCAATTCTCTGAAACTCGCTCTGCTCGCTGTGAAGCTGTCTGTCAATACGGATTGACATCTTTACATCGGGAGTATGCGGTTCGCTGAACCATAAATCCATAGCTATAAATCCTTTCCTGAAATTATTTCTTTACAGCATTTTCAACTGTTTCGGCAATTTCCTTAGCCTTTTCCTTTAATTCTATGCGGTTATCCCTGTAATAAACATTGAAGCACGCAAGTGCACCGATTGTCCATGCAGCAGCTGCACAGAAGCCTGTTACTGCAAGTGCAGTACTTGGGTTATCTCTGAGAGTCAGCACCGTAACCACAAGCATAACCAGCGCAAGCGCAGACATAATAAGACCCCATATAAGGTATGACTTGCTTTTTATCAGTTTATAATCTCTGTCGTAGTAATCCTTCATAACAATTCCTCCCGTCAGATAATAACCTTGATATTTTCAATCTCCATATCCTCAGTACCCGTCATCATACAGCCGCGTTCCTTTGAATAACGGATGTACGCAAGAATTTCCTCTGTAATTTTTTCACCAGGAGCAAGTATCGGAATACCTGGAGGATAGCACATTACAAACTCACCGCTGATTTTCCCCGCACTTTCCTCAATCGGCATGGAAACCTGCTCGCCGTAGAAAGCCGCTTGTGGGGAAAGCACAACCTGCGGATTGATGTATTCGTGGTCAAGCATTCCTGTTTTATCCTTGGCAAAACGGCGCTTTATTTCAGCAAGTGCCGAAACAAGTCTTTCAATGTCTTTCCACATATCACCTGCAGAGATATACGCAAGAATATTGCCTATATCACCGAATTCAATCTGAATATCGTAGTTATCACGGAGATAGTCATAAACCTCAATTCCTGCAAGACCTATATCACGTGTATGTACCGAAAGCTTGGTGCGGTCAAAATCGTATATATCATCACCGTTGATAAGCTCATCGGCAAATGCGTAGTAGCCGCCGATTTTAGAGATTTCCTCCCTGGCGTAAGCGGCGTTGTTTATAGCCTTTTCAACGATTTCCTTTCCGTTAAGAGCAAGATTGCGTCTGGAAATATCCAGCGACGACATAAGCAGATACGAGCCGCTTGTTGTCTGGGTAAGATTTATTACCGCACGGACTCTGCCCTCGGTTACGCCGAATTTTTCAGCACCTTTTCCGATAAGCAGGAAGCTGCTCTGAGTAAGCGAGCCGCCGGATTTATGCATAGAAACAGCCGCCATATCGGCACCTGCCGCCATTGCTGAAATCGGGAGATTTTCACCGAAGTAGAAGTGGGTGCCGTGTGCCTCGTCGACAATAACAGCCATTCCGTGTGAATGGGCAAGGTCGGTAATTCTTTTCAAATCGGAGCAAATGCCGTAATAGGTAGGATTATTTACAAAAACAGCCTTTGCGTCGGGATTTTCAAGGATAGCCTTTTCAACGTCCTTAACGCTCATTCCGAGAGGAATACCCAGTTTTTCATTTACTCCCGGGTTAACGTAAACGGGAATTGCTCCGCTCAAAATAAGTGCATTGATAGCACTTCTGTGTACGTTTCGGGGCATAATGATTTTTTCGCCTGCCTTGCAGACGGAAAGTACCATTGACTGCACCGAGGAGGTTGTGCCCCCAACCATAAAAAAGCAGTAAGCCGCTCCGAATGCCTCTGCCGCAAGTTCCTCAGCTTCCTTGATAACGGAAGTGGGGTGACAGAGATTATCCAGCGGCTTCATAGAATTTACATCAACGGAAAGACAGGTTTTCCCGAGAAACTCAGTCAGCTCGGGATTTCCCTTTCCGTGCTTGTGACCCGGGACGTCAAAGGGGACAACCCTTGCATCACGGTATTTCAAAAGCGCATCATAAATCGGCGCTCTGTGCTGGTCAAGCATTTTCATCATTCCTTTTCAGCGTTATATCAGTTGTCTGCATCGAGAATCCACTCGTTACGGGCAAACTGGTATTCGTACAAATCTGTTCCGTCAGCGGAAACCGCATACATGCCAAAAAGCTTGTCTGCGTTTTCACCTGCAGGAGTGCGCCATGAAAAAACATAAACCTTTACATCTTCGATCATCATAATATTTTCTTCTGAAAGAAAATCAGATTCCTTGTCGAAGCCCTTGGTAACAAGATAATTTTCCATAATTGTTCTTGCAACGTTTGGAGAAACCTCAGATCTGGGTTTTTCACCGCAGCTTGTAAAGCACATTATCATTGTCAAAAGAACAACCGCAAGAATAACTCTGACTATGTTTTTCATATGCGTCACCTCTTTTAATAAATGTTCATACCACTGAAAATTTCAATCATTTCACGTCTTAAAGAGTCATTGATTTCAAGACGCTTCTTAGGTGCAAGCTCATAGGTATCCGTATTGAAAAGATAATTCTGGAGGAAAATTTCCTTGATCATCATCTTTGTGTGGAAAATATTGGACTGATAAACATTCACATCAACAGCGTCGTAGCGCTCAAGAGTGTCCTTTGCAATATAGTCCTGAATGGACGTAATATCGTGGTCGATAAAGAGCTTCTTACCCTTTTCGTCACGGGTAAAGCCTCTTACACGGTAGTCGATTGTGATAATATCCGAATCAAAGCTTCCGATGAGGTAATCAAGTGACTTCAGCGGAGTGATCGTTCCGCAGGTAGAAACATCAATATCCACTCGGAATGTGGTGATTTCGTTATCGGGGTGGAATTCGGGATAGGTATGCACTGTAAGATGGCTCTTGTCAAGATGTCCTGCAAGGCTCTGCTTTTCGGGCGTTCTCATGTTACAGGACTCGTCAATTTCATCAGCGTCAAGGTGTTCCTCCGAAACAAGCAATGTAACCGAAGCACCCTGCGGTTCGTAGTCCTGTTTGGAAATATTGAGGACGTGCGCACCAATCATCTCCGTAACGTCGCAAAGAATCTTTGTCAGACGGTCGGAGTTGTACTGCTCGTCAATGTATTTTATATAATCCTGCTGCTCTCTCGCACTTTTGGCATAGCAAATATCATAAATATTGAAGCTGAGAGTTTTAGTCAGGTTATTAAACCCGTAAAGCTTGAGCTTATCGTTCAACCCTATCCTCACGTTCCTTTCTTTTTCAAATAAACGAGAATATACTCATTGAAATAATACGATAAAATGGTGAAAAAGTCAATAGATATTCTGAAAAAAGTTTGGAGTTTGAATAGTCTGGAGTGTGGAGAGTGGAGTGTGGAGTTTTTTATAAAAGATACTCCATTTGATGTTTCTTCACTCCTCACTCCACTCTCCTGACTCCTCACTCTCTATTCTTCGAGTACCATTCCTTCACAACAGCTTCCGCTTTCTTGCCGACGATGGAAAAGCCCATTTCAGGGTCACGCTGTGGGATTTTTGTGTACCAGTCCCACCAGAAATAACCTGCAAACCAAGGTTCGTCCCACATTGAGCGGAAGCAGGATTCATAGAAGTTAGCCTGCTCGTCCTCGTCGTAAGGAAACTCCTTGTGGCTGAAATCATAAGGCATCATTGCACAGCCCTTTGCACTTCTGCAGCCGATTTCCATAAAGATAATCTGCTTGCCGCCGTTTGCACGTGAAAGCTCTGCAAGACGTTCTTTCTGCTTGTCCCACTCGGTCTTCATATTCTCCATGCTGTCCCCAGGGACTTTTCCGACACCGTAGTAAGCGGAAGTGCCGATATAATCGCAGGCATCCCACCACTTTACGCCGAATTCCTTGCCATGGTTGGTGTTGTACACGATAGGACCGTGGTAAATCTTGCGCACTTCTTCGATAGCCTTGCGCCAGTAGTCGACCTTGTGCTCAGTGCCAAGCATTTCACAGCCTACGCAGAACATTTCACAGCCTGTTTCCTCGGCAATTTCAGCGTAATGGCAAAGGAAAGCCGTGTAGCAGTCAAACCATTCCTTCCAGTAATCCTTGTCGCCCCATTCTCTTTCGGGAAAATGGATATTTGCACGCCACACCCCGTCAGCGCTGTTGACGATAGGCTTCATACACACCTTTAAACCAAGTGCGTGAAGCTTGTCAGCGGCGGTTGCAACGTCCTTGTCGGTAACTGTATAACGATAGTCAGGACGGATAATTGTTGAGCTGAAGCTGTCCTGATGGATTACAAAAGCAAGTGCCGCCCAGTCGCCGCCGAGCCCTGCAAGTCTTTCCATGGAAACAGCCGCTTCCTCTGTGCGGTAAGCGCCGCGTCTGCCGTCAAAGCCGTATGTGAAACCTTTTATAAACATAGTAATCCGTCCTTTCGGTTAATTGAATTTTACTTTTCTAAGCAGCTTCGCTGCTTTTAGGAACGCCCTCACTTGCAGGGCGTTCCTCTTTTTCGGCTTGCCGCCGAAAAATTCACCTTTGCGGAGCGCCTCTGAGGCAAGGAGAATTTCGCCCTCTGCGGAGGGCGACTCAGGGGCTCTGCCCCCAAGACCCCCGCAACCTTGAAAGGTTGACGAACTTTTTAATATTTGTTTTTTTAAGTTTGCTCGAATTGAGAGTTATAGAGATTAGCGTAAAATCCGCCCTTGTCGAGGAGCGTTTCGTGGTTGCCCTGCTCGATGATGTTGCCGTCCTTCATAACGAGAATCACGTCTGCGTCACGGATTGTTGACAGACGATGAGCAATAATGAAGCTTGTCTTGCCCTTCATCAGCTTTGCAAAGGCACTCTGAATTTTCAGCTCTGTACGTGTATCAATGCTGGAAGTCGCCTCGTCAAGAATGAGCATAGGCGGGTTGGTGAGCATAATTCGTGAGATACAAAGCAGCTGCTTCTGACCCTGTGAAAGTGTGCCTCCGTCCTCGGAAACAACGGTATCGTAGCCCTGAGGCAGACGTCTTATAAAGCTGTGACAGTGTGACATCTTCGCCGCCGCAATGATTTCCTCCTCGGTAGCGTCGGGCTTGCCGTAAGCAATATTCTCGCGGATTGTTCCCGTGAAAATCCATGTGTCCTGAAGCACCATTCCGAACAGTGCACGAAGCTCCTCACGCTTCATATCACGGATATCGTTTCCGCCAACCTTTATTACACCCTCACGCACGTCATAGAAACGCATAAGCAGGTTGATGAGCGTTGTTTTTCCGCAGCCTGTGGGGCCGACGATTGCAATTCGCTGACCGGCCTTTACGTCAAGGTTAACGTCCTCCAGAAGCTTCTGTTCAGGCTTGTAGGAGAAGGACACGTCCTCGATTGTAAGTGTGCCGTCCGCAACAGCAGGTGCAGGCGGTTCCTTTTCGGGAATTTCCTCAATCTCGTCAAGCACGGCGAAAACACGTCTTGCGGAAGCAAATGCCGCCTGAAGCTCAGTGATAACGCCTGTAATTTCGTTGAATGGCTTGGTGTACTGATTTGCATAGCTTAAAAATGTAGCAATCTGACCGACGGACATTGCACCCGCCGCGCCGCTGATAACGGAAATTGCGCCGAAAACCCCCGTTGCCACATATACTATATTATTTACGAAACGTGTGCAGGGGTTTGTGAGTGCGGAATAGAACTGCGCTCTTACGCCGCAGGTGTAGAGTCTGCCGTTGATTTCCTCAAACTTGTTCTGTGCTCTGTCCTCGTAGGCAAAGGCCTTGACGATTTTCTGTCCGCCCACAAGCTCCTCGATACAGCCGCTGAGTTCCCCTCGGATTGAGGACTGCTCACGGAACTTATCGTGGCAAAGCTTAGTAATGAATGCTGCTACGAAAAGGGAAAGGGGAGTGATGAAAATTACCACGAGAGCAATCTTCACGTTGATGCGGAGCATAAAGATAATCGTGCCGAGGATTGTCACAATACCTGTCAGGAACTGTGAAAAGCTCTGTAACATACCGTCGGAAATTGTTTCGATATCCACGGACATACGGCTGATGATGTCGCCGCGTGCGGTGCTGTCGATGTAGTTCAATGGCACTCTGTCCAGTTTAGCGTACAGGTCACGGCGCATATCGCTTACCGCGCGGTAGGTAATCTTGTAGGTGCAGTAGGACATCACCCAACTGAAAAGTGCCGAAACAACAACTGTTATTGCAATGTATAGGACATAGCGTTTTACGCCGTCAAAGTCAACATTGTTCTCGCCGATGATGTAGTCAATGCCACGACCAACGAGGATAGGTGTGTAGAGGGAAAGCATAACGCTTACGATTGCCGCGATTACCGCAGGAATAAGAAGTGCGGCGCATGGCTTTGTGTAGCTTAAAATTCGTTTTACAACAGGTTTCTTGCTCATGCCTTTGCGCCCCCTTCCTGTGACATAACAATTTCACGGTAAACCTCGCAGCTTTCCATAAGCTGTTCGTGTGTACCGAGTCCGACAGCCTCGCCGTCGTCAAGGACGATGATTTTGTCGGCGTACTTGATAGAGGTTGCACGCTGTGAAACGATGATAACAGTCATATTGTCAGTGTGGGTTGCGATAGCCTTTCTCAGCGCCGCATCCGTTGCAAAGTCCAGTGCGGATGCGCTGTCGTCAAGGATAAGTATTTCGGGGTTGCCCACCAGCGCGCGGGCAATGGTAAGTCTTTGCTTCTGACCGCCCGAAAGGTTGCGTCCGCCCTGATTTATAATAGTACCAAAGCCGTCGGGCATCTTATCGATGAATTCCTTTGCCTGCGCAATTTCAGCTGCTTTGACAAGTTCGGCATCGGTTGCGTTTGCGTCGCCCCAACGGAGATTTTCCGCAATTGTTCCCGAAAAAAGCATAGCTTTCTGCGGAACAACACCAATCTTGTTGCGGAGTGTGTCGAGAGTATAATTTCTCACGTTCTCGCCGTCAATCAGTACCTCGCCCTGTTCAGCGTCATAGAAACGGGGGATAAGGTTGACAAGGGTAGATTTACCCGAACCTGTACCGCCGATTACGCCGAGAGTTTCGCCCTTGTTCAGCGTGAATGTGATATTTTCAACAGCGTTGTCGCCGTTTTCACTGTAGGAGAAAGAAACGTCCTTAAACTCAATCTTAGGCGCATTTTCATTTTCCTTAGCGCCCTCACCGTCAACGATTGTTGTTTCAACCTCGAAAACCTCATTGATACGAGTTGAGCTTGCCGCCGCCTTTGTGAACAGAACAACAAGGTTTGCCACAACAACAAGCGCAACGGAAATCTGCGTCATATAGTTTACAAAAGCGATAACCTGACCCTGTGTCAGAGCGCCGCTTTCAACACGGAAACCGCCGAACCACACGATTGCCGCAATTGCAAGGTTCATAATCGCATATGTAAGCGGATTGAGAAGCGCAGAAAGACGTCCCACTCGCATTGAGATTTCAGCGTAGTCATCATTTGCTTCGTCGAAGCGTTCCTGCTCCTTTTCTTCTCTTGAAAAGGCACGGATCACCCTTGCGCCTGAAAGGCTTTCACGGGTGATAAGGCTGATTTTGTCCAGCTTTTTCTGTATCACGCGATAGAATGGGACGGAACGTGACATGATAAAGTAAAGCACAGCCGCAACAAGCGGAATTACCGCAAGGAATATCAGCGACAGCTTCACGTCGATTGTCATAGCCATTACTGCCGCACCAACAACAAGGAACGGTGCACGGACAACAAGTCTGATAAGCATCGCAACTGCGCTCTGCACCTGATTTACGTCATTTGTGATACGTGTGATAAGGGACGGTGTACCGAACTTGTCAAGTTCAGAGTGGGAAAATGTTCCGATATGGCGGAACAAATCGTTTCTGATTATTGTACCTACACCCTGCGAAGCACGTGAGGCGAGGTACTGACAGACGAGGGTTGAGCAGAGCCCGAAAACACCCATAAGTATCATCAGACCGCCCATTTTGAAAATGTATTCCTTGCCTGCGCCGCCGTTGATGCCCTTGTCGATGATTTCCGCCATAATCAGAGGTACAATCAGCTCGAAAATTGCTTCAATCAGCTTTGCAGCAGGACCTATGATAAGCTCTTTCTTGAAGCCACCAAGATATCTTTTTGCCAGCTTAAACATCGCCGCCCTTATCCTCCTTTTTTCTGAAAATAACCAGCTTGCTGAAAAGGTAATTCAGCACCAGTATAAAAATCTGTGCAATCAGCTTCATGATGTACTCATTCTGCATAAGCACTCTTACCGTGAAAATCATAAAACCTAATTCAAGGAAATAAGTTACAAGTCGTGCGCCGTAAAATGCCGCAGCTTGTGAAATCCAGTCTTTTTTTGTTTTGGACTCATTCTTGAAAACCCACACCTTGTTGGTGAAAAAGGCAAAAGTAACAGCGCAAATCCAGCTTATTGTAGTATTGATTTCAGTCGGCAGACCTGCATATTTAGCAATGTACTGAGTGCCGATTGAAATAACGGTTGTCATTGCACCTACTATTAAATACAACAGCACCGATTCGTGCTTGTCATAGAAATCCTGTATCCATTTCGGGAAAACCGAAAGTATCTTTCGTATAAGCTTGTCCAAATTGTCAACCTCCGTGTAAATTAATACATACAAAATTATTATATCACATATTATCCGAAAAATCATTAACTAATGTAAAATATTTCTGTATATGCTGTATATTTCCATATAAGATTAGGCTAATTTATGGAATTTGCATTGAAAATGCTTGCATTAAATGTAAATGTATGCTATGATATATGTTATTATCGTCTGGTAAAGTGATTTGACGGTAAAATATATTTTTTCTAAACAAGAAAGGTCAGGTTTTTTATCGTGAAGTACATAGCGATAGCGTGTCTGCTCGTAATGTCCGCACTTTTTTCGTCCATGGAAACAGCGTTTTCCACAGTAAACAAAATCCGTCTGAAGCATCAGGCTGCAAACGGCAGCAAAAAAGCTGAACGTGCCCTGAAAATTGCTGAAAACTTCGACAAAGCCCTCACAACAATTCTCGTGGGCAACAACATCGTAAACATTCTCTCCTCATCACTCGGTACAGTTATTTTCACCGAGCTTTTCGGCGCAGCGGGTGTTGCTGTTGCAACAGCTGTAATGACTGTTCTTGTTCTCATTTTCGGTGAAATTATGCCGAAGTCCTTTGCTAAACAGCACGCTGAGGCTTGTGCGCTTGCATTTTCAGGTATACTCAACGTTATAATGTGGATTCTTACTCCGATTTCCATTATTTTTGCTCAGCTCCAAAAGGCTATGGCTAAGCTTTCCAAATCAGGTAATGAGCCTAACTTCACTGAAGATGAACTGAAATACATCATCAACGAAATTGAGGACCAGGGTGTTCTTGAGGAACAGGAAAGTGAGCTTGTAAAGTCTGCCCTTGAATTTGACGAGACTACAATTGAACAGATTCTTGTTCCGAGAGTAAAGGTTGTTGCAATAGAACGTAGTGATGACCCTGACGACATTATGGAAATCTTCATCCGTGACCGTTATACACGACTTCCTGTCTATGACAAGTCAATTGATAATATTGTGGGTCTTATAAATGAAAAGGACTTCTTTGCACTTAAGTTCCGTTCTGACGGAAAGCCAATAAACATTGAAGATATTATTCAGAAGGCACTTTATGTTTCGGAAATGAAGCTTATTTCCGAGGTGCTGTATGAAATGCAGAGAACGAAAATACATATGGCAATTGTTAAGGATCAGTACGGCGGTACAAGCGGTATTGTAACGATGGAAGACATCATTGAGGAGCTTGTAGGCGAAATCTATGATGAAACCGATGAGGTTGTACACAACGTTGTTGAGGTTGCTGAGCATATGTATGATGTTCAGGCTGACCTGAGTATTGGCGATATGCTTGAGGAACTTGAATTGCCTGAAAACCTTATTGAAACTGACAGCAATACAGTAGGCGGATGGGTAATGGAGCTTTTCGGACGAATTCCCGAAACAGGCGCAACGGAAACAAGCGGTATTTTTACTGTAACAATACTTGAATCTGACGAGCAATCCGTTTCAAAGGTAGGCATTAAAATTGATATGCCAAAGGAAAATAACGAAGAATAAAAAATATAAGAGGCATCCGCAAGGATGCCTCTTTATTTTATGTATGATTTATCATGTTCCCTTAGGAGCGTTTGTGTCAATAGTTGCCCACTTTGTCTTATGCTGTTCGGAATCCTGTCCGTATGTGCAGAGAACATAAACTGTTGTGTTGCCATACTGGAAGCTGAGAACGTATTCGCCCTTTGCTTCGTTGGCTGTAGGTGCAGTTGTGTATTTTACATATGGTTCATACACACCTGTATCATCCTTGATTGCGTCATTTCTCTTGAGTACATCCACATCGAATGCTGGAACAAGCATATATCTTGATTTTCCGTTCTTGGTGTACATTACAATAGAGTCTATTCCAGGGCTTATTTCAGGGTAATAATCGAAAATCTGATAATGATTGTGGGAATTGCTACCGTTCTTGTCAGCTTCCTTTATTTTATCAACTTTATCTCTGTCCCATTCAATATAAGGAACGAGCATATATCTGTTGATTGTCTTTCCGTCCTTGACAACTGTCCATGTTTCGAGAATTTCAGACCATGAGCTGGAAATAGTAGGCTGAACATTGTAAACCTTCCAGTATTCATATGCGTTATTATACTGAGCAACTATAGTGTTATACTGAACTTCATCGAAATTCTTTGGAATGAGGATGTAGCGCTTTGTATTTATGTTATTATTGTAGTAACTGTTGTTGTAGTTGGGATTAATGTATGTTGCATTCTTATTTACAAACTCCTTAATCTGGTCAGCAGCGTCAACTTTCTTAGGCATCTCATCATATACTGTGTAATATGAGAACTGGTTGAACTTCTTTGCGATAAGAGTATTTACATAAGCAGGGTCATACTTTTCAGGAACAAGAACATAGTAGTTTCTGCTTCCTGCCTGAACGGTAAGAACCTTGTCAGTTGCGGCAATGGTTACAGCAGGTCTTGTTTCACTGATTGTATAATAATCAGCTGAGCCGACAACAACCTTTACATCAAGATATTTCTTGACATTGTTCTTATCATAGAATCTGAGTGTTGTTGAACCGCCCTTAAGACCCTTGATAACGTAGTTTCTGTAGTTTCCGACTGTATTTCCGTTAGTTGCGGAAGCAATTGTCTGGTCGTGGAACTGATATGCAAGATTTTTAAGGTCTGAACAATAAATCTGGAGAGTGTATGTTTCATTCTGAGCAATATTGACATTCTGAGTGTATGCCGCAATTGTCATTTCCTTATTGTTTTCTTCTTCCATATCTTCTTCGTAAACATTAGGATCGCCGACGCTTACATTAATATACTTGTAGCAGGTTGAAGGATACTTCTTGAGGTAAACCTTGATCTTTGCGTCGCCATAGCCTGTTGCTGTAATTTTGAGCTTGATCTTGTCACCGTCCCAATTCACAGGCTTAACCCATGAAGCTGTGGCAACCTTTTTGTTTGTAGAGCCTACGCTGAGTCCGCTGTGGGAGCCTTTGACAGTCATTGTAACTGTTTTTGTTTCTCCCTTGTCAAGCATAACATTCGAAGAGCTTGCTGTAATCTTTGCAGCAACAACCTTAACCTTGCACTTGAGGGTAGTATTGCTTACCTTAGCGTAGATGTATGTAGTACCAACGCCCTTGCCGACAACCTTACCCTTTGAAGTAACTGTAGCAATGGACTTGTCGCCTGTGGACCACTTTACAGTGCTTGAAGTTCCGCTTACCTTAAGAGTTGTCTGATAACCCTTTGTAATAGTAACGGAAGTCTTATTGAGTGATACCTTTGCCGCACTTGACGGAATAACCATCAGTGAGCAAACCATAAGAACTGCCAGAAAAATGCTGAGCAGTGATTTCATTGTTTTTGCCATAAAAACTCCTCCATTTCTTTTGGATTTATTTTATTCCGTATACACATTTTAGCATTAATTTAATGTAAAGTCAATTAAATATCGAGAACAATACAGTGACAAATGGTGACAATTCAGTAACAAAATGCCGTTATCTTATGCAGTATGACATTTCTTCGGAAGCGTCTTCCAGTGACTTCACCGTGAAAATGCCGTCCTCATAGACCATATAGCTTTTCTGTTTGTTTTCCTTTGGCAGAGAAACCGAGCCTGGGTTCATGTAAACATAACCATTGCTGTCATCAAAAATCTGAACGTGGGTATGACCGTGCAGAAGAACGTCCCCATCCTGCAGTGCAGGAGGATTTGCTGTATTGAACTTGTGTCCGTGAGTCACGAAAACCTGCCTGCCGTCAAGGTACAGCAACGCGTATTCCGCAAGTATCGGAAATTCCAGCACCATCTGGTCAACCTCGGTATCACAGTTGCCCCTTACACAGAGCAAATCAGCCTTGCGCTCGTTGAGCATTGCAATAACCTTTTTCGGAGCGTATCCCTCAGGCAGGTCATTTCTCGGACCGTGATAAAGGATATCACCCAACAGGAACAGCTTTTCAGCCTTTTCCTCGTCAAAACGCTTCAGCATAAGCTCACAGCTCGGTGCACAGCCATGGATATCGGATGCAAACATCAATTTCATATCTGTACCGCCTTACTTTGTGAAGAATCTCTGTGAAACGGTATATGTCTGCTTAGGAGCAATTTCCTCGTAGCCGCTTTTTTCTCTGGGCATATCAAGGTTAGGTGCGTTGACCTGTGCTGTCATTGGTTCCGGACAGAAGTAGTTCATAAAGCCCTCGTGATTCCATATAATCCAGAACTTGTATTTATCCTCAACCTCATAGCAGATTTTCTTTCCGCTTTCAGTATCGGTCATTACACATCCGTAGAAATCCTTTCCGTCAAGCTTGACTGTACCTGCTGTGTACATATCGTTGCAGATGTCCTTGAGAACAGGACACATTGTTCCGTTAACGTACTCCATATCATAATCAGTAAGCTTAAGCTGTCTGCCATTTGGAAGCCATCTCTTCTTGTTGAACTGAAGCTTCTTTACAGCAGGAACCTGCAATGTAATATTTTCCTGCTTACCGCCGTCAACAAACGGAGCATTGATTGTTGTGTGTGTAGCAACGGAAATTGGAAGCATCTTCTTGGATTTGTTTGTGATAGAGAAGGTATGCTTCAGACCGTCCTTTGAAAGCTCAATTGTGATATCAATTGTAAATTTCAGCGGGAAGCAGTTGAAGAAAAAGCTGTTTTCGTCGTGGGTGTATGTAGTTGTAACGTAAGCCTTGCCGTTCTTGTCAGCAGCAAGAGCCTTGATTTTGTGAGCAGCCTTCTGAATAAAGCCGTGAAGATGGTTTTTGAATCGTTCCTCGTTAACAGGAAAATGATACACTGCATCAGAGGTCTTCAGTACACCGTTGTCAAGTCTGTTAGGAAGATAGAGTGTAGGAAGTCCCCATATTTCGGGAGAATTCATGAACTCGCTGATTGTCAGGTCGTCGCTGTAGCGGAAAATCTCCATACCCTTTTCGTTGTCACGGAAACGGAGGACGTTGCTGCCCAGTGACGGTGCAACAATTGCGTAGTATCCGTCAGCGGCAAGCTCCACAACCTCAATCCCCTTGTGCATAGCTTTTCTTGCGTAAAATTCCTTTGCCATTTCATCTTCTCCTTATATAAAAATCTTAATCAACTATCATATGGGCGTACCCTTAATTCAATTCCAAGCGACATAGCCAGCGCCTTGCACTTGCTTATATCCTCAGGCGGAATAACGTCCACAACCGTGAACATTACTTTTGGTACGTACTTTTTGCAATCTGCCGCAAATGAAATCATTGCGTCGAAGCCGTCCTCCCATTTGGGACGGGTCACGGCATTGTATTTCTCCTTGTTGCACTGGTTAAGGGAGATTGATACGATATCAACCGCACCCTCCAGCATCTCAGCAACGGGCTTGCCGTTTATCTTGTCGCCCAGTCCGTTGGTGTTAAGACGTACGGGCAGACCGAGATTTTCCTTGACATAGCGTCCGATAAAGGCAACATCATCGGCACGCTCCATAGGCTCGCCGTAGCCGCAGAACACGACCTCGGTGTACTTGCTGATGTCGTACTTGCCGAACTCGGCAATCACCTCATCAACTGTCGGCTCACGCTCCAGCCATAAGCTGTCCGAGCCGTAAGCGCCGTCGCCGTTCTGACGTATACAGAACGTACACGCACAGGGACAACGGTTTGTAAGGTTGGCATAAATCTTATTGCCAACCGTGTAAAGCATTGTAAGCATAATCTATCCTTTCAGAAATTTTTGATTTGCAGGATAGTGTTCTTGTAAACCATTGAGGGAGACCCTTTTGGAAAAGGGTCATCCCTCAAACTCCCTCCCTAAAACTTCTAATGTAATTTTCCATATAGGGCTGTAGCCCTATATGGAAAATTAGACTTAAAGTCTTTGGAAAGGGGTCTGGGGAAGAACCTTTCTTCAGAAAGGTTTGCCCCAGCGGCTTACGAGAATACTACCCTGTAAACCGAGAATTATTGACAGTATAAATTTGTTTCCCAAGCGGGAATGTAAAGCTGGTGGCGGATGTAGAATTTCAGGTTAGGGTTGATTTCCTTTATCAGCAGTGGCAGGTCAAACATATCCTCATTTCTGTGATACAGTGAGCAAAGGATTTTCGTGCCCCCTGCGATGTGACGCCTTGCACCGAGAATGGTCTCACGCTCAGCGCCCTCAACATCAAGCTTCAGCACAGTAGCCTGCCCGGCAACAGCCTCGTCGATTGCGTAGGTCGGTATCTCAACCTTTTTCCCCGCACCGTTTGCGCGGGACATTCTTCCCTCGTTTGCGGAAAACTCAATCGTGCCGCATTTGCTCCATGCCGCACCGTTGAAAAGGGTGATGCGCTCATCATCGGGAAGATTTTTCGTCATCTTGCGGAAGTTTTTCGGGTTAGGCTCAAAGGCATAAACGTGACGGAAATCGCCGCCGCAAGCGTCTATGAACTCCTGCGCCGTATCACCGTTGTACGCACCTAAATCTACGAAAACCTCGTCCTTGCCAAGTTTTATGATTTCAGAGTAAATCTCATCTTTCGGGGTTGTGCAGTTGTTGAGATAATCAATTTTTCCGCTGATTTTGAAGTTTATTACATCGGCGTAGACCTGCTTTGACTTTTCATCCGCAAGCATATCATACACCGCCTGTATCTTCTCCGCATTTTCCACGCAGTAGCCGTAAGTGAACAAGCCGTCCCCTGCAACGGGTACATCGGGCGCAAGAAGAATATGCTTCTTTGCAATCTCGTTTATTCTGTCGTAAAGGCTCTGGTATCCTGCCGCAAAGGCAAGCACCACCACAAATTCGTCGATAAGTGCTTCTATCTGGGAAAGTGTGTGAACAAGGTGACCCTCAAAGGTATGACCGCGTACAAATTCGTCGCTGGCAAAAAAACCTGCAAGAGGAATTTTGTATTGCTCAAAGACACGCATGATTTTCAGTGCTCCGTCACCCATACCATATATAAATATCGGCAGGTCGGTTTCACGGAGGTAGTCCCAGCAATCCTGCTTTTCCTTGATAAAATCCAGCATATTATTCATGGTCGCAATCGCAGTTATCGCCCTCAAGGTCTGCACCAATCATATCTCTGCCCCTTGTGCGGTACTTGTCACGCTGTTTGTCAACGTGTTCTTCAAGTGTATTCATGAATTCACGGGGATTTTTTACAGAAACGACTTCCTTGACAGGTGTATCTGTATCACGGCAGTTGATATGGATTGTTCCGCAGCCGAAAATTCTCTGACCGAAAGGCTGGATAAGCTTTTTGTCAATGACACGGTAAAGCTCGATTTCGTCCTCGGTAATGGAAAGAAGCCCCTTCCGTGTGATAAGCTTTTTTTCGGTAAGGATATAGCGTGTGAAAGAAATAGGCAGACCGAAAATAGTACGCTTTTTGTCTGTCCATACATATGGATAATCAATTTTTGCCATAATATCAATCCTTTCTGAAAAACAACAATATTTAATCAGTATAATTATACTATATCTGCTGTAAAAAATCAACAGTAAACTTCAAAGCTGTCAGACTGTATATGCAATTATCTGTGCAGGGCAGAGAAAGTGTGGGATTTAAAGCAAAAAAGCGTGAGATGTTACTCTCACGCTTTTGGTTGTTTAGTTTTCTTCCTTAGCGTTTGCAACAGACTGCATGAATGCGTCGTTTGCTGCTGTTGCTTTTTCAGGAGCAGCAATACTGTCCTTCATTCTGGAAGCAAAGATGAAAGCTGCTGCACCGATTGCTACAGCAATTACGCCTGCAACGAGTGTGTTTGTGATAACAGATGTAATGATGCTTGTTGCACCGATACCGCCGATTGCCATAAGTGCACCGAGCATAGCCTTTTTCTTTGTAACGAAAACCATGATTACGATTGCTGCTGCAACCATGAGAAGTGCTGTGCCGATTGCACCGAAAATCTGAGCGATTGCGTCGTTTACGGTGAATTCAATGTAAATAGCCTTCATTTCAGCAACCATTTCCTTTGTGAGAACACCCATATCAACGGACATTGCATAAATCTGGTCAAATGCACCGCTGTTAATCTGTGAGAATGTAAGGTACATGCTTACAAGGCTGAATGCGATTGTGAGAAGCTGTGGAATACCGTAGCCAAGACCTGCGGAAACAGCAGCCTTGAAGGTACGGGTTTTCATGCAGTTCTTGATAAGAATAAGCATTGAGAAGCCAAGGATTACTGCGGAAATAAGGGAAACTGCAATTAACTGCCATACAGGAGGCTGAGCAGTCAGACTTGCGGATTCTGTTGAAGTCATTGCTGTCGGCATAGTTACGATAATAGTTCCGATACCTGTAATGATTGCTGCAATGAGATATGCGAGCACGCCTGCCCAGAAGCTTGAGCCCTTGACTTTACCCATTGCCAGGAGAGCAATTCCTCCGATTATCGGAACGACACCTGTAATAACAATACCAATAAGTACGGAATAGATTACGCCTTGTGAAATCATATGTAACACCCTTTCAAATTTGTATTAATTGATTAGTACAATATGATAATAACACAGTTTTTTATCCTTGTCAAGAGGTTATTGAAAAAATTTTTATGTGTGATATAATTATTTTGAAAAAAATTTTTTTCGAGTGAAAAAAATTGTCCTTCTGAATTGTATTCATTATATAAGACTTAATAATACAAAATATTTCGGCAAAGTAATTACTGCCATTGGGGGAAATAAAATGTATTCCGAAGAAACTGTCAGCTACGGAACTGACGGTTACATTCAGTATGTGCTGGACACCTATTCGCAGACGCTGATAAGGTTGTGCTATACATATGTAAGGAACATCTGTGACGCTGAGGATATTGCTCAGGACGTTCTTGTGTCGCTGCTGAAAAGGGGCAAGGGCTTTGAAAGCACCGAGCACGAAAAGGCATGGCTTCTCAGGACAGCTATCAACAAGAGCAAGAATCACCTGAAATCAGGCTGGATCAAGCGCACGGTTCCGCTGAATGAAACTGATAATTCCGGAATTGATGACTCTATGAATGAAAAAAATCAGGTTATGGAGGCTGTTCTCTCCCTGCCTGAAAAGTACAGGACGGTTATTCACCTGTTCTATTACAACGGCTACTCCATAAAGGAAATTGCCGCAATCGTAGGCAAGAAACCTGCGACGGTTGGCACGCTGCTTGCACGAGGACGTACGCTGCTGAAAAATATGATGATAGGAGGTTTTGATGAAGATGAGCAGGTCAATTAAAGACTATAAGGACGCTATGGACAGCGTGAAGATTTCCGACAGCTTCTACAAGCGTACCGAAGTTCTTCTCAAAGAAAGCTCCGAAATGGAGGTTGCACAAAGCAATTCTTCCAGAATAAGAATCATTTCACGGACTGCAATAGCGGCGGCAGCCTGTCTGTTGATGGTATTCGGTGTCAAGACTGTAATTGACAGCCGAATGACAGAGGATTACGTTGTTACGGAAGTGATTACTCAGGAAACAACTGTTGTTACCGTTCCTGTTACAGTATCCGAAACGGCTTCTCCGGTGATTGACAGACCCGAGGACGATGGCTTCCTGAATGATTCGGGAGTGTTGGTAGGAGAGATGCCTGATATTCCCGAGGAGGGTGACAGCGGAGCGGAAGAAACAGCTGCGGCAAATCCAACATCTGAGAATAAGTTTACAGCAGACACGGACGATATTCCGACTGTTGAGGAGGAAGAAGCAGAAGAAAAAACAGAGGAGGCTGCTCCGATAGCACCTGCTGAAACTGCTTTGACTACGGTGAAAGAGGGTTATCCCGAAATGGCTGAGCCAAAGGGGACTGAAAACATTCCTCCGCTTTCCGAAGCAGCCGTTGATACGGTAAGCGTTGAAATTACGCCGTATTTTGATATGGGCGAAGATTTCGACAGCGGTGCAATCAGGTCGGGTGAAAACCCCGTAACGAAAAAGGGAAGTGAATTCAGCGAAGTTATTTCAGTGATTGCTTCTGTAACATCGGTACGCCCCGCAGAAGAAAACAAGGCATTTACAACAGTTTTTCTTATTCAGCTTTCAGAAGCGGAAACGGGACTGAATTACTATACAATTTATGTGACAGACGCTTCAACCCTTGTTGTTACACGTCATGATATTGACAATCAGAGGCGGTTTACATATGAGCTGAGTGAGAAAGAGTACGACAGAATTCTCAGCCTGATTTACGGCAACTTCGGCAGTTCAAACGAATATGAATACTTCCGAAAGACGAAAGTCGACAAATAATTATGCTTGCAATGCTGTTTCCCCAGACAGCATTCCAATAAACTTTCCCAAAGAAAAATTCCTGCCACCTTGACAGATGGCAGGAATTTTTTTATTCTTCTTCATTGTCATCAACAATAGCCTCGCCCTTGCTCTGGCGCTTGTAGTTGAGAGGACTCATTCCAACGTATTTCTTGAACTTATTGTGGAAGTAGTTGATATTGGTGTAGCCGACCATTTCGGCAACCTCATAAACCTTATATTCATCAAGTGAAAGCAGGCGCTTTGCCTCGGTAATTCTGATACGGTCAAGGTAGTTGTTGAAGTTTTCACCTGTGTACTGGTGGAAAACCTTTCCGAGATAAGCACTGTTGTAGCCGAAAATTGTTGCAAGCTGTTCAAGGCGGAGCTCATGGTTGTAGTTGGAGCAGATATACTGAACAACACGTTCCATTGTGCTTTTTGTGGTACGTCCGAAATGAGCAGCGGAAAGCTCGTTCAGAACATGTCTGAGATATTCGATGATATCGAAAAGGCTGTTTTTCTCACCAAGCCTTGCGATAAATTCGTCATTGAGGAACTGTTCTGTTTTCTTGTCACCGATATTCTTTGCAACTCTTGCTTTAAGTTCCATAGCGCCAGTGATGCAGATAACCTTGATACGTTCAGGAGTAAAGGCGTTGCTGCAAAGTGTCTGACGGAGAGTTTCAAGAGTGGACTCCAGCTTGTTCATGTCGTTGATTTCGACGTACGCATAAATCTGCGCAAAAATCTCGTCGATTTCATTTTCTGCCTTATTTTCATTGTCCAGTGTTTCATTTGTCACAACTCCGCAGTGGAGGTACATAAATCTGTTTTTGAACAGCGCACCTGCTTCCTGATAGGAACGGTTGATATCATACGGACTTGTAACCGTGTCACCGATTGTTACAAAAATCTTGCCGAAATAATCCTTGCTGAGACGCATGAGAAAATCAAGAATGTCCTGACGTTTCCAGCCCTTGAAAAGAACAGCGGTAATTCCGCTGAGGTCAGGTGTGATAACGTCAATGTTTTCGAATCCCTCAAGACGTGACTTGATTGCCGCAAGCATAAGTGACTTTTCGTCAAGGTCCATATCTTCGGAGGAGCTGATAATTGCTGCGTCAAAGCAATCGTATCTGTAAGCGTCAAGAGAACTGTTGTTGATGACAGCTTCGTCGCCGAGAAGAAGAGCACGCACAAGCTGAGTGTTGAGGTACTCGCTTCCCTTCTGCATTGTAACCTCGTCCTTGTGTTCCTCATGGATTTCCTTACAGAGTGTTTTCAACGCCTCGATAAGCTCGTCCTCATCGACAGGCTTCAGGATAAAGCCCTTTACGCCCAGTGACATAGCTTCCTTTGCGTAAGTGAAGTCAGAATAACCTGACAGAATAAGACATTTTCCCTCGTAGCCGCTTTTTTTGGCAGCCTCAATCATCTGTATACCTGTCATACCGGGCATCTTGACATCGGCAAGAACAATATCAGGGTTAAGGGAAAGAATTTTAGCAAGACCGTCATCGCCGTCCTCGCCTTCACCTATAACTTCAATGCCAAGCTCGTCCCAGGGTATCATCATTTTTACACCCTGGCGCACGTTAGGTTCGTCATCAACAAGAAGAATTTTCAGCATTATATCACTCCTTTTTCATCTTTGCGGAAATGCTTCCGCTGATTTCGCTGTATTTTTCGGGAAGTCGTTTCATAACATTTTCATCAACTTCACGAGGAATTGTGAGTCTTATGGTTGTACCCTTTCCGAGAACAGTTTCAACGCTCATGCCATACTGTTCGCCATGGTACATTTTGATACGTTTGTTAACGTTGGTAAGGCCGATGCTTTTGCCCGAGGAGGTATCATTCTCCTCAAGTTTTGCAAGCAGTATACGGAGTCTGTCGGGCTCAATACCGCTGCCGTTGTCGCTTACCTCAATAAGAACTGTTTCGCCTCTGTAGAAAACCTTTATATTGATTCGGCCGTTGGATTTTGCACCTTCAATGCCGTGTACAAAAGCATTTTCAACGATAGGTTGAATGATAAGCGGAAGAATTTTATACTGTCTGTCAACCTCGCAGTAGATATTGTAGGAAACACGGTCACCGAAGCGTGCCGACTGAAGCTCAAGATAGCTTTTTGTGAACTCAAGCTCGGATTCGAGAGTAACCATTCCGTCCTTTACTTCAAGGCAGCGCCGCATGAATTTGCCGAGCTTTTTTACAAGGTCAGCGGTTTCCTTATCGTTGTTAACGAAAGCTTTCATACGGATTGTTTCAAGGGTATTGTAAAGAAAGTGCGGGTTAATCTGGCTGGCAAGCGCCTTGAACTCTGCCTCTACCTGATTGAGTTTGAAGCTTTCCGACTGGATTTTTGCCTTATATGCATCATTGATAAGCATCTGCATACGGTCAACCATCTTCTTGAGGTCTTCATACAGGTCAAAGATTTCGTCAGTACCCTTGATTTCCTCAGTCAGTTCAAAGTTACCTGCGGCAACATTGTGCATACGGTCCTTGAGAAACTGGATGCGGCGTGAGAAAACGCTTGAAAAGAGATACGCAAGCAGAATTGACAGCAGAATGCAGAGTGCAACATATCCGATGTAGGTAACTACAACCTGATTGATTGTGTCATTGAAGAGAGAGTCAGGGCTGACAAGGTAAACCTGAAAAAGGTTACCCGTGTTGTCAAAGTCAAAATAGGAAATAACCGTGTGACCGAGTCTTCCGATTGAAGTCTGGTCGGAAATAATTTCAGAGCTGCTTATGCCCCTTATGAAAGTTCCTTTCATATCAGGGATGAATTTGCCTATGGGATATTCGGCAATTGTGCTGTGAAAAACAATTCCCTGACCGACGGAAAAAATAGTCCTGTAGTTTGCAGGAAGTTCATTTGTCAGAGAGGAGTATACCTCTGGATTGACGGAAACTACAGCCGCTCCCATAAATGAGTCGCTGCTGTTGAGAAGCGGAGTTACAAGGCAAAGGGAATAGTTTTCCGTTTCCTTGTCGTAAATAATCTGCCATCTTGGTTGACTATAGGTCTGAGCGTCCTGATACCAATAGGTTTTTTTTATTTCGTCCGTGGTTTTATGAAACACGTTATGACTTACAAATCCCGGTCTGTCTATGTAATATGCAATTTCGGAAATCTGAGGATATGCGTTGAGTATTTCAGAAACAGTCGTAGACTGCATGTAAAAATTGTAGTAGTCATCGCTGTTGATGAAATTACTGTGTAGCAAGGTATGGATATCGTCGTTGTCAACAGCTCTTTCGCTTATGTTTGAAATGGTTACAATGCTGTCCCTGAGTCTGATTTTCAGGGTGTCGGCAGAGGAAATAAGTTCGTTTTCAGCGTTTGCTTTCATTATGTCGGCAAGATTCCAGAGCAGGAAAACACCTGCCAGGACTGTCGGAACGATTGCTGTTATACACATGAAAATAAGCTTGTTACGGAATTTTGAATTGAGCAGAATCTGTATTGGATTTGTCATACGTTTATGCCCCCGTAAAAAATAAAGTCACTCAATTTATTTTAGCATATTTTTCTCTTATATGTATGAATTTTTAATGAACGAAGTAAACCTGCAAAAGCGTTCTCTACTGCTGATAAAGCTTACTTCAGCACTTGAAATACGGAAACAAATATGTTATAATAAACGGTAAAGCAATTTTTAGCGAAAGGAACAAAAAAATGACATATTTTCCATCAGTTTTTCTTGCCATGCATGAGCATCATCACCATAGCGGTGAGTTTAATTTTCCTGATATATTATTGCACGCACTTCTCGATTCGGCAAAAATGCTGCCGTTTCTTTTCATTGCATTCCTGCTTATGGAACTTCTTGAGCATAAGGCAGGGGACAAGCTTGTAACATTTCTTCGCAAATCGGGCGGAGGACGTACAGGCAGCGCAGCTGCAGGAGCGCTTCTGGGCTGTGTTCCGCAGTGCGGATTTTCGGTTATTGCTTCCAATTTCTATGCAGGACGCATCATAACGGCAGGTACTCTTATTGCTGTTTTTCTGTCCACCTCGGACGAGGCCGTGCCTATTCTTCTTGCACATCCCGATAAGGCAGGCATGATATGGAAGCTTCTTCTGACAAAGGTGGTAATTGCCGCAGTGACGGGTATTGCGGTTGACCTTGTTATGAGGGCGCTGAAAATCAAGACGGACGATGAACATATCGGTGACCTTTGCGATGAGGCAGGATGTGGCTGCGGAAGTCATGGTATATGGTACTCTGCTTTGAAGCACACAATCGGTATCGGTATTTTCATTATCATTGTAAATATTATTCTCGGCACGGTTTTCGGACTTGTGGGCGAAGAAAACGTAAAGCATTTTCTTGAAAGTATGGGGGTATTCCAGCCGATAGTGGCAGGTCTTGTGGGAATGATACCTAACTGTGCGGCGTCGGTGCTGATTACTGAGCTTTACGCTGAGGGGACAATTGCTTTCGGTACAGCAATTGCAGGTCTTTGCACAGGTGCAGGCATCGGACTTGCGGTGCTTTTCCGTGCAAATAAAAGTCTTAAGGAAAACCTTGTTATCACAGGCATTGTCTATGCGGCAGGTGTGCTTAGCGGCATTGTGATAAATTTATTCTGATTAGGGGACGTTTCGTGTGAAAGGGATTATTGAGTTCTGTAAAAAGGAATTTCTGGTTATAATTGCAACTGCGGCAGCGTTGATTTCCTGCTTTTTGGTGCCTATAACGCACTTTGTGAAATATATAAATACCGATACAATCGGTCTGCTGTTCTGTCTGATGATTGCGGTTGCAGGCTTCCGTGAGTGCAGGCTTCTTTCGGTGATTTCAAGAAAGCTTCTGGGCGGCGGTACTCCCATGGCAAGGCGCACGGGAACAATTCTTGTGTTCATCACTTTTTTTGCATCAATGCTTTTCACCAACGACGTTGCGCTGATTGCATTCGTGCCTCTTACAGCGGCGCTTTTCAGCAAGCTTCCGTCAGCGATGATTTATGTAATAACCGTGCAGACTGCGGCAGCAAATCTTGGCAGTATGCTTACTCCTTTCGGTAACCCGCAGAATCTTTATCTGTACGATTTCTACAAGTATAATCCAGCGGAATTCTTCGGAACAACATTTCCTGTCTTTGCATTAAGCGCTGTTTTGATTCTGATACTTTGTATGTTTATAAAGAATGTTCCGCTCGGAACGGAAAACACGGAGCAGGTTGCTCTCGAAAACAAGAGATTTCTTGCTTTCTATGCAATACTGTTTGTATTGTGTCTGCTTGCGGTTTTCGGTGTGCTGGACGTTATCGTTGTTTTTGCTTCGGTATGTGTTGTTGCAATAATTCTGGATATGCGCCTTTTTACAGCGGTTGATTACAGCCTGCTGCTGACTTTTGCTTCGTTCTTTGTTTTTGTGGGCAACCTGCAGAATATGCCTGCTGTAAACGAGTTCGTTACAAGGCTTGTAGAGGGACAGGAATTTCTCGCTGCAGCTCTTGTAAGTCAGGTCATCAGCAACGTTCCTGCGGCATTTATGCTTTCGGGATTCACTGACAACGGACGTGCCCTCGTACTCGGTACAAACGTTGGCGGACTGGGTACGCTTGTGGCAAGCCTTGCAAGTCTGATTTCCTTCCGTATCTATATGGAAACCGACGAGGCAAAGCCTGTAAAATACCTTGGTGTGTTCACACTTGTGAATGTTATTCTTCTTGCAATTATTTACCCGTTTACATATTATTTTGTACTCTAAGGAGGAACCGTTATGAATTATCCATTCCGCAACAGCTCTCTCCCCATTGAAGAACGTCTTTCCGATTTGCTTGAAAGACTCACAACAGACGAAAAAATCAATATGCTTTCCTCACATATGGCGGCTGTGCCGCGCCTTGATATAGGCGAATGGTATGTTGGCACGGAAATTGCCCGCGGCTATGTAGGAAGAAGCGATGACGAGATTTCAACAGTTACGCCTCAGCCGATTGGTATGGCGTCAATGTTTGACCCTGAGCTTATGTACAGGCTTGGTGAAATTGCCGCTGAGGAAACACGTTACTACTATAATAAAAATCCGAATGGCAAGCTTATGGTGTGGGGTCCTACTGTAGATATGGAGCGTGACCCTCGCTGGGGACGTACCGAGGAGGCTTACGGAGAAGACCCGTTTCTGACCTGCGAAATGACCAAGGCATACACAAAGGGTCTTGCAGGCGAGGACGATTTCTATCTGAAAACCGTACCTACATTGAAGCATTTCTGTGCCGACAACAACGAAAAGGACAGGGGAAGCTGTTCCGCAAATGTTGAGCCGAGAACGCTTCACGAGTATTATTACCGTGCGTTCAAGGGCGCAATAACCGAGGGCGGCGCACATTCCATTATGGCGGCATATAATGAACTGTCGGGCGTGCCTGCGGTAATGAACCCCGACATTCAGAATTTGCTCAAGGACGAGTGGGGACTTGATTTTGTTGTTACTGACGGCGGTGACTTCTCACAGAACGTCCTTTCCCACGAAATTGTAAAAACCCACGCAGAGGCACTTGCGTTCTGCATTAAAAACGGAGCAGACAGTATGACCGATCCTGCTGATATGGTTGCGGCGGCGGCTTACGATGCGCTGGAAAGAAAGCTTATTACCGAGGCTGACATCGACAAGGCTGTTGGCAATGTGCTTTACGGACGTTTCCGCCTTGGCGAGTTTGACGAGGTGCAACCATACAAGGATATGGGCAAGGCTGTTGATACGGAAGAATTCCGCAGTGTAAACCGTGAGGCGGCAATGAAGCAGATGTGTCTGCTGAAAAATAATGGTCTGCTGCCGATTGCAAAGGGCAGGAAAATTGCTCTGACAGGTCCGATTGCAGATGAGAATTACTGCGACTGGTACACTGGCAGAACAAACTATAAAATCAGCATAAAGCAGGGACTTGAAGCTGAGTATGGAAAGGAAAATATTCTTTTCGACAACGGCTATGATGTTGTTGCAATCAAGTGCCGTGAGAACGGTAAGTTCCTTGCCGTTACCGAGGGCGGAACGGTCAAGGCTGTTGCTAATGAAGCAATTATAAACGCACAGTTTGAAATGCACGACTGGGGCTTTGGCTCAATCAATTTCAAGTCCGTCGCAAACGGTTTATATGTAACGGAAAACGGTGCTTACAAAGCTGAAAGCTCTACACCTTATGCGTGGTTTATTCACGAATGGTTCAAGCCGACAATTCACAGCGACGGTGCATACAGCTTCCGCAGCTGGAATGACTGGGCGGTGGATATCTGCGTTGATGAAAACGGTGTGCTGACAACCTGCAAGCCAGGCAGAATGACCGACAACAAGCTGTTTGAGATTGTTGTTGTATCAAGCGGTGCTGAGCGTGCGAAAAAGCTTGCGGAGCAGGCTGACGCTGTAATTGTCTGTGCAGGCAATCACCCTATGCAGGTTGCACGTGAATGCTACGACCGCCCTGATATTGTACTTCCGCCTCATCAGGATAAGCTTGTGAAGGCGGTTTACGAGGGCAACAAAAATACAGTTCTTGCAATCGTCGCAAGTTACCCTTATGCAGTAAACTGGGAGAAAGAAAACCTCCCGTCAATTATGTATACATCCCACGCAGGCGCAGAGCTTGGCACAGCCTTTGCGGCAACGATAAGCGGTGCAAACAATCCTGCTGCGCGTTGTCCGATGACATGGTACAAGTCAGTTCACGAGCTGCCTGACATTATGGATTACGATATCATCACCAACAACAGCACATACCTCTATTATGATGGAGAACCGCTGTTCCCGTTTGGTCACGGCTTATCCTACTCGAAGTTTGAGTACAATGGTTTTTCTGCTGTTCAGCAGGGCAATTCTGTAAAAACATCTGTTACGGTCAAGAATATTTCCGATATTGACGGCGACGAGATTGTGCAGATTTATTTCAGACATAACAATCCTCGTGTCAAGCGTCCTCTCCGTCAGCTTTGCGGCTTTAAGCGTGTGAATATCAAGGCAGGAGAAGCGGTAACGGTTGAGATTGCCGTTCCGTGGAATGCTCTTGAATTTTACGATGTAACCCGTGAGAAGCTTTGTGTCGAAAGCGGTACATACACATTCACTGCGGCAGCTTCAAGTCTTGATGTGAGATGCACTGCTGAAACTGAAATTATCGGTGAAATAATTCCGCCGAGAGATATACATTTCCTTAAAGCGAAGAATTACGACGGCAAGGATATGGCTGCACTTGATTTCAGCTTTGACAAGAATGACCATTTTGCAGTCAGTCATGACTGGGGCGGAAATCTTGTTTTCAATGACGTGTCCTTTGAAAACTACACATCGGTAACCGTTCTTGCTTCTGCACTATGCAGTACAAAGCCGATAGAACTTTATGCAGGTGACAAGCTTATCGGAAAAACCGATATAAAGCCGTCACCATGCAAGGAGGGCTTTTCTGAGTATGTTATTCCGCTGGAAAGAGTGGAGGGCATTATGCAGCTCAGGGTAAGACTTGGCGGAATGCTTGGTATTTACAGCCTGAAATTTTCGTAAGATTGTGTAAAAGCGTATTCTGTATTGCTTTTGCTGTCTGTGTATATTATAATTAATGTGTAATATGCAGTTCTGCAAAACACTTTAATGAGGATTATACTATGAATGTTATAAATAAACTCCGTTTCAAAAGAATGATGTCGCTGCTGTGCGCTTTCGGTATTACTGCGGCTGCGGCTCATGGCGGCAGGGCTGAGGCTATGTTCAGCTCCAGCTATATTGATACGGCAAATATTGATGTGACAATTGATGTTACCGATACAGTCAGGGAAATCAGCCCGTACATTTACGGAATAAATGCTGAGTCGGACATATCTTCCATGAATGTCAATGCGATTATACAGACAGACCCCCGCGTTTCTTCCTATAACTGGGAAAATAACTTTTCCAACAGCGGAACAGGTACTGCGTCGTCAAACGATGCTGACCTTATCAGCAGCTATCCGCCTGGAAAGTGGGGCGACCCTGCCTTGTATACGGAATATCTTGTGACTAAGGCGAAACGCTATAATGTTCCGTCAAGATATGTTACATTGCAGATGATGGGATTGGTTGCGGCTGACGGGTCAGGGGAAATATATTCCTCAGACGGTTCATACCGCTGGAACAATATTATGTTCAACAAGGCGGACAGCTATCTTTCACAGCCTGATGTAACGGATTCGGCGGTTTATGTTGATGAATATATCAGCTACCTTGTAAATCGTTATGGTTATGCTGTTGACGGCGGAATAAACGGATATTTTCTTGACTATGAGCCTGAAAACTGGGCGGAGCGTTTTCCAGCGGCTGTTCCAGAAAAGATAACTGCGGACGGTCTGATTGAAAAGTCGGCGCTTCTTGCTTCGGCGGTAAAAAGAATTGACCCTACAGCATTGGTTTACGGCCCGTCGGTAAGCGGCATCGACGCTTTTACGAGCCTGAAAAATACTGAGGACTGGGAAAAGCACAGCCGAGAGTACAGCTGGTTTATCGATTATTATCTTATGAAGATGAACGAGGCTTCCCGTGCCTCGGGCACACGTTTGCTTGATGTGCTTGATATACATTACCATACTCAGGCTACAAACGGACTTCTTCAGCCGATTATTGACAATGACGATGCTTTTTCCAACAATACAAGAATGCAGGCCCCCCGTATACTCTGGGATAACAGCTATACCGAAAACAGTACCACGGCTATTCTGCATACACAGCATCTTCCGCTTATTCCGACTCTGGAAGCATCTATAAATATGTATTATCCGGATACAAAGCTTTCCTTTTCCGAATATAATTTCGGAGGAGGCGACCATATAAGCGGCGGTATCGCAACTGCAGATACGCTGGGAATTTTCGCTGAATTCGGCGTACATATGGCTTGTCTTAAGCCTAACACGGAAAACATAGATTATCATAAAGCGGCAATAAACCTGTATACAAACTATGACGGTGCAGGCAGCGGCTTCGGCGATACTCTTGTCGAGTCGGATAACGGAGGAGATATTATGAGCTCTGTTTATTCGTCAATTGACGGCAAGAATGCCAAAACGCTGAAAACAGTTCTTATAAACAAGAATACACTCTCGCAGAAAGTTGCTTCAATAGAAATAACTTCTGATGTTGAGTACGATATTGCCGAGGTTTATACCTTCAATGCAAGGGAAAGGGAAATAATACGTCTTGAAGACGATATAATTGTTGAAAACAATTCCGCTGAATTGAATATGGAATCTCTTTCTGTATATATGTTGGTTTTCAGGAGCAGCTCTGAGGAGCTGGAGGAACTCCCTATAGAGGATGAGCCTGATGACGAAAATCCTGAAGAGAGCAAACCTGTTCAGTCTGAAACTGCGGTTGTGGACGAAGAAAAGAAACCTGATGCAACGGAAACGGAGGAAACTGTTCCTCCAGAGCATGTTTCAGCGGAAACTCTTTCTTCGGTTGGAACAACTGTAAATGTTGAGGAAATTCCGCTTCCTGATGATCCTATTGCGGGCAGCACGGTTACCTCTGTTCCGGAAAATGCCGAAACGGAAGCTATGGTAACAGCTTCGGAAAGAGAGCCTGCTTTTGATGACAACATTAAAGTTCCCAAGGGGTTCAAGGTAGTAGTATGTGTACTGCTCGGTGGGGTACTTATTTCTATGCTTTATGCTGTCTTTGCAACAGGTAAGAAAGCCAAATAGTAAAAGTGTATAAGATAAATAAAAAAAGTTGTTTACAATCAACAAAGTTATGCATAATATGTTTACAACTTGCTCCAAAAATATTAAAATAGTAATTAGGTAACTTTTCGGAAAGGGGGATATCCGTGAATATCAGATTCAAGCTCATAGCGTTTATTACTTTGCTTGCAATCGTTCCGATTGTTATAATAAATATGTTCTCATATAAGAAATTTGTAAGCACATCAGATGAGCTTAATCGGATTTCCACCCTGAATGTTACAGCAAATCAGGCGGAAAGTATAAATTATTATTTTGAAGATATTATTTCCTCCGCAAAGGAGGTTGCTTCCTCGGAAAAGATAAGAACCTATGCGGCGGAAAGCAATTCAGGCGATTTTTCCATATCTACGGAAAATGAACTATACAACGAAATTCAAGGAAAGCTTAATACACTGGCAGAGTGCAATTCTGCGCTTGAAAAGATTATGATCATCAATAATTCAGGTATGATTATTGCCTCCACCAATAAGCTTGATGCAGGAAAGAGTATGTCCAACTATATGGGACTGTTTAATCTTGCGTCAACAAATAACGGAATATCATCATTCTTTATCGGCGGAGATAACAATAATATCCCTGTATTTATTGTCTGTAAGGCTATTTACTCCTATGACAGCCAGTGTCTTGGAATAGTTTATCATCTTTATAATACCGATTATCTCCAGAATTTTATAAACAGCTCCAGTTATAATAAGTATACAACTGCGGCGCTGATGGATAATTCTGGACATATCCTTGAATACCCATATAAAACCATACGTAACTACAGCGAGGATGAAAGCTTCAGAGGTGCGTCGGCTGTTCTGCGTACCATTGTCAATCCTGAGGGTACGGATGGAAAGATTGACCCGACATACAGCTTCGGTAACGGAAAGAGTGCCAGAACTGTATTTATAAGCACTGTCCCTGCAAGCAACTGGGCTATGCTTGCAATTACAAATGATTCAAGCATGAATATGGAAATAAAGCGCAATACAGATACCCAGCGTAATCTTTCCATAATTCTGGTTATTCTGTCAATTGTGGCAATGGTAGTGTTTGTTGTCTACTTTACACGTCCTGTTTATGACATAATGAATGTGTTCCGCAAAAAACAGAAGGGCGACGGAAATGCAAGATTTGACATACGTTCAAATGATGAGTTCAGACTCATAGGCAATGCGTTCAATAGCCTGTTTGACGACGTGTTTGAAAGTGAACAGCGTTACAGAACTATCGTTGAAATCACGAACAATATTGTCTTTGAAATCAACTTCAATAAGGATACCGTATTTGTTTCAAAGAACTTCAACAAGAAGTTCAGCTATCGTGCAAAGGACGAAAGCATGAAGGAAAGCTTCCTTTATAAGCTTCGTATCCACAAGGACGATAAGGAACGCTACCTGACTGATCTTGACCGTGTTCTCGGTCCTGCAAATACAATGCAGGGTGAATATCGTGTAAAAAGCATTTACGGCGATTTCATATGGGTTATGATCAAGGCGACAAAATTCTATAACCGTGACGAGATGCCGACTAAGGTTGTAGGCGTTATTATGGATATTGACAAGGAAAAGCGAAGCGAAATGCATTTGATTCAGCGTGCAAGCCTTGATGCCCTTACTCAGCTTCTCAACCGCGAAACCTTTATCAGAACTCTTGATTCTGCGCTTGAAAATTCTGCACGCAGAAAATCGCTTGATGCAGTTATGTTTATAGACCTTGATGACTTCAAGTTCTTTAATGATGAGTACGGCCACGCATGTGGTGACGAGGTCCTGAAATTTGTTGCAGATACACTTAAGGAAGTTTGCTTCGAGAGAGGCTTTACAGGACGTCTTGGCGGTGACGAATTTGTTGCGTGCCTTACAAACCTTACTCTTTACGGTGACTCAGGTAAGGCGGCTCAGGAAGTCCTCGATATTCTTTCAAAGGGATTTATCTCCGAGTCGACAGGCCTCAAGCTTACAATTCATGCTTCTATCGGTATTGCATTCCTCCGTGAAAGCGGCAAGAACAGCGAAGAAATTATTGCTGCTGCCGATGAAGCGATGTACAACATCAAGAAGCATGGTAAATCAGCTTATGCTTATGCAAAATCACCGCAGAAACATTCATACGATTCCCCAGAAGTTGAAGATATAACACATCTTTTGTAAAAACAAAACAGTACAAACTTATGTTTGTACTGTTTTTTTGTGTCTTATTGCTAAAATCAAACAAAAATGCAAAGTCAACTTGACAAAAAATGCAAAGCGTGCTATACTAAATTTGCAAAGTTAACTTTACAAAATTGAAAGAGGGTATGACGTGAAAACAAGAATACAGGAATTACGCAAGGCAAGACGTATCTCTCAGGAAGAACTTGCGCTTGCTGTCGGAGTAACAAGGCAGACCATAACCTCGCTGGAGTGCGAGAAATATACGGCTTCACTGGTGCTTGCCTACAAGATTGCAAAGTTTTTCGGGCTGACCATTGAAGAGGTTTTCGATTTTACGGAGGTTGACGATAATGAGTAGAGGAAATTTTGAGTGGATGTTCAGCAAATGCTTTAAAACCGTTATGTCGTTTATGTATTTTCTTTCATTGATGGCAATGATTGTAAGCCGCTACAGCGAAGGGTTAAGCGATTTTACAATCGGTTTTCTTCACGGCTTTCAGCTTACAGCACAGGTACTCTGGATAGTTTTTGCGGTAATCTGTGCATATAACAAGCAGTCACCGTTTGTTACAAAAGAAGAAAGGAACAAGTGATTATGGAAAAATTCAGAAAGCAGATTAAAAGGAGATTAAGGACAAATGTGGTACTTGCCATTCTTCTTATGGCGCTTTTTGCGGCACTTATGATTATGGATGCAACAAACGCATGGAGTACATTTCTCCCTGCAGAATTTACCGGCGGTGACGAATCGCTGGATTTCCTCGCAGGCTTCCGTACAGGTTTCAGCTCCTCACTGATTGGCTATGCAATATGCAGGGCAGTATTCTTCGCACGGACACTCAAGGATGAAAAGAAGCTGAAAGCGTTGTACATAAAGGAAACTGATGAGCGAAATCTTATGATTGCCCAGAAGGCTTCGTCAGCAAGCTTTCTTGTGACAATTATCGGACTTGCTGTAGGATGTGTGATTGCATCGTTTTTCTCAGAGCTTGTATTAATGGTGCTTGCTCTTGTTATTGTTTTCGTAGCAGCTGTTCAGATTGGTTTCTATATTTATTACAGCAAAAAGTATTGATATTGCACAATTCAGGAGCATGCACAGAATGCTATGTTGTATAGTTTTACTGATTGACAAATCAGCAAATCTGTAGTATCATTGTATTAGTTACTTAGTACAAAGATATACGAAAGGGTGGTTTAAAATGGCAACAGTTCTTGAGGTTCAGGGTCTTTCCAAAAAGTACCCCAAGAAAACTAAATTTGCTGCCGAAAAGGTAAGCTTTACGGTTGAGGAAGGGGAAATCTTTGCACTTATCGGTCCTAACGGTGCAGGTAAGACAACTACAATCCGTATGATTTCCACACTTATTCAGCCAACAGAGGGAGACGCTCTCGTTGCAGGTCACAGCATTATCAAGGAGCCTGACAAGGTTCGTGAAAATATTACTTATCTTCCTGACGAAGCAGGTGCGTACAAGACAATGAAGGGTATCGACTACCTTAACTTCATGGCTGGTCTTTTTGCCAAGGATAAGGAAACCCTTGACAAGTACGTTGAACGCGGAAAGGCAATCTGCGGACTGGGCGACCGTCTTAACGAGAAAATCGGCGGTTACTCCAGAGGCATGATAAGAAAGCTTCTTCTTGCCCGTGCAGTAATGACAAGTCCTAAGCTTGCAATTATGGACGAAGCAACATCAGGTCTTGACGTAATAAACGCTCTTGAAATCAGAAAGATGATAAAGACTCTTGCAAAGGAGCAGAATATGGCGTTCCTGCTTTCTTCCCACAATATGCTGGAAATTGAGTACGTTTCCGACCGCGTAGGAATAATCGCAGACGGACATCTTATGGTTGTTGGCACAATCGACGAACTCAAGGAAAAGTATGAAGCTGCTAACCTTGAGGAAGTATTTGAAAGGGTGGTGAAGAATCATGAAATTCGGTAATCTTCTCAAGAAGGAACTCCGTGAGCTTATTACCTTGCAGGCAATGATGGGTATGATTTTCACCATGGTTCTTTTCATCGTTATGGGACAGATTATGGGCGGCGCTATGGAGGAAGGCTTTGACACCTCCACAATCAACCTCTGTAATCAGGACAACAGCGCATTTACAGAAGACGTGCTTGCGGCAGTTCAGGAAAGCGGACATACAACAATCAATTTTGTTGAAATTCAGAGTGAAGACTACGCTGCTGAACTTGAAAGACTTGACCTTAAAAATGTTGTAATTATTCCTGAGGGCTTCGGCAACAGCGTTACTGTTGAAAAGAAGCCTGCACAGATTCAGTTTGTAAGCCAGATGCAGAACGGCGGACTTGCAGCCTCAATGAGCACAATTTCCGCTTCCGATATCATCTCTGTTATTCAGGATGTTTGTATGGACGAGGTGCTCCTCGAAAACTACGGACTTACAGAAGCTGATATTGAGCTTATCCGTGATCCTATGGAGCTTATCGAGTATACAACCCTCAATGGTAAGATTTCCAAGGTTTCTGCAATGGAGCTTACTGCGGTAACAATGATGCAGTCTATGATTGCACCTATGGCAATCTTCTTCCTGCTCATGATGGCTTCACAGATGATTATGACTGCTATCTCTACAGAAAAAATCGACAAGACTCTTGAAACACTCCTTTCTGCACCTGTTTCCCGTTTGAGCGTGCTCGGCGCAAAGATGGTTGCAGCAGTAATTTCCGCACTTCTCAATGCAGCGTTTATGATTGTAGGCTTTGCATTCTACATGATTGGCATGATTGGCGGCTCTGTTGAAGAAATCACAGCAAGTGCTATGCTTGAAACAACAAATCTTCCTGTTGATGCAAGCGCACTTGAAACAGTTACATCTCTTCCTCAGGCAATGGCTGAACTTGGTCTTACACTTACACCTATGAGCTACGTTCTTTTCGCTGTACAGCTTTTCCTCACACTTGCAATCGGTCTTGCAGTATCCCTTATCCTCGGCGCAATGGCAACAGATATCAAGTCCGTTCAGACACTTACAATGCCTATTATGATTGCAGTTCTTATTCCGTTCTTTATCACAATGTTTGTTGACATCAACGAAATGAGCGGAGCAATCAAGCTTGTTGCTTACGCAATTCCGTTTACACACACATATACAGCGCTGACAAATCTTATGAACGGCGATATGCTGCTGTTCTGGGGCGGTCTTGCTTATCAGCTTGTGTTCTTTGTAGTTTGTATGTTCCTTGCAGTAAAGGTATTTACAACCGACAAGCTGTTTACAATGTCTGTAAACTTTGATGCAGGTATGAAGAAACGAGGCAAGAAAACTGTTGAAGAATAATATCAGATAAAAAAGGCAGACACTTAGCGTGTCTGCCTTTTTCATTGGTAAATCAGGGTTTGTCTTTATTCTTCAGCTGCTCTAATACATCAAGCAGCTTCTTCGGAACAGGCACACCAATCCGCCCCGCATTCTCAATCAGGCTGATGCATTCATTTGCAATGTAAAACAGCGTAGTAACCGTGCGCAGAACGTGCCCCTCACCGATAGCGTTTACGTCAACAATGTTCGCAACCGCCACAATCAGAAGCATAAATATCTTTTTGGCAATACCTTTTGCACCGACAGCGGAAGAAAGCTTCTTTTCCACAGCCGCCGCAATCACCCCCGATATGTAATCAAACACAATGAGAGCAATCAGCGCCATGAACATGCCGTCCATTGCCCCGAAGATGAAGCCGAACAGCGTGCAGAAAAAGGCAATAACACTCTTGAAAATGTTCTCCATGTTATTCCTCCTTTTTAACAACCGTCATACCCAGTGCAGAAGCTTCCTTTGCAAGCAGATCCGCTTCCGTAGAGCTCATTCCGCACTTGACAGCCGTAATCTTATAGGTTGCTTTTCCGTAACCGTTAAGCCCGGCACCCTTGATAATCGACGGATAATCACGGTATGAAATGTTCATGTCAACCGCCGTATCAATTCCGTCAACCCTGCCGTTGTCGCTGTACTGCCATAAACCACCGAATTCGTTACCCCATCTCGGAGAGGTAACCCAATGTGCAAGCCACTTGTCATAAGCTTCAAGCTTCGACTGGTCAAGCTTGTTTATGAACCAGTCTACGTTGCTGTAAACAGCCGTGTAATAGCCTGCCTCCTCGATTTTTTCACAGAACGCAACAGTAATTTCCGTCAGCACTTTTTTGCCAATCGCCTGCTGAGTTTTGTCCTCAATATCAAAAATGACAGGATACTCAAACTGCTTGCCTGCAATAAGTTCAAGCATGAAATCTGCTTCAAGCCTTGCGTCCTCAGCAGTTTTGGCGTAACTGTAATGGTACACGCCTACAGGCATTTCAACACGCTTGCATTCACGGTAATTATGTTCAAATTGTTTGTCAATCTGCTTTATGCTTTTTCTGCCGTAGCCGCACCGCAGGATTGCAAACTGTATTCCTGCCGCTTTTACCTTGTCCCAGTCCACAACACCGTTGTGATGTGATACGTCAATACCCATAAGTTTCATGAAATCACTCCTTTGACGACCTCTGATTGGTTGAGCCGCCGTATGTTCTGTAACGTACAATAAGCTTGTATCTGATAGTGCTTTGGGTATTGTTCAGGGTATCGTTCTTTATCATATCATCAGCACCGCAAACATAGATGTTATCATAGCGAACAATATCTGCTGAAACAACCGTTGGTCCCTCAGAGTTTCCAAGAGTGCCCTCAACATAGGAGTCATTGATTTTTACATAAGGACCGGTTCCGTCTGTATTAAGGTCAAAGCTTCGGTATTCAGTTGAAATAATTTCATTCGTGTTGTAATTTTTTGTTACAACCTCTATTACTCCTTCTATTTCAAGTGTTTCAGGACCGATTGTCTTGTTCTGCACCTGCTTCACCGTACTGGAATAAGAAGCGTCAATTGAGTTAACCGTTACCGTAGGAAGATAGTAATACAATGCGTGCAAATCCATATCTGCTGTTGGACGTATTGTAGCGGTTGCAATGTAATCCGAGGATGTAGCACCGTAGGTTTTAACCCAACCGCAGTGTTTGGTATCTCCGCCGTAAACAAGGGGAGCAGATGGAAAAACTGTACTCGTTTTCGGAGGGACAATTCTGGTTTCAAGAAGCTTTCCATAAGTGAAAAAGCGAAGAACATAGCCGTTTTTTTCAAACACCGTCTGCCATTCACCGTTTACCATTGCAGCTTCTTTCTTGACAGGCTGCCAGTCATTTTCGGCATAAACATAAGGCTGTAAAACATTCTTGTCATTATCAACAGTAATCATGTCGTCACCTCATACTGATACCATATTGTTCCCTCTGGTGCTTCACCGTCTGGTGCCTCGGAGGAAATGATAACGTTGCGCACCTGTGCAACAGCGTAATCAGTGTTGCCCTGCGCAATCAGTGAACCCGTCATTGTTCCGCCCGAAATCGGTACATAATCACCGTTTGCCGAAGAACCGCCTACAGCGGAAATAACGCCGTTTTCATCAATTGTAACAGTCGTACCGTCAACCATTACGCCGCCAAGCACCGACTCAGAAGCAGCAGGGAGCGTGTAAACCGTGTCCGTGAAAACAGCGTTTTCGGGAACGTCAGTGCCGAGAGTTTTTCCGTTGACAGTATTAACTGTCACAGCACCGTTTTCTGCAACCGAAATATCACCGCCTGAGAGTACGCCGCCGAGCTTTGTTTCTGTTGCAGGTGCAATAATAACCGTACCTGTCGAGTCAGAACTGCCTATAACTGAAATTGTACCGTTTTCATCAATCGTAACGGTTGTTCCGTCTACCATTACGCCGCCTTTCACGGTTCTTGAAGCGGTAGGAAGCGTGTAAACCGTGTCCGTGAAAACAGCGTTTTCAGGAACATCAGTGCCGACTGTTTTGCCGTTGACGGAATTAACCGTCACAGCACCGTTTTCAGCAACAGAAATATCACCGCACGACAGCACACCGCCAAGCTTCGTTTCCGTTGCAGGCTCAATTACAGCCGTGCCAGTTATATCGCCGTTTTCAATTCCGTCAATAACTTTTTGCACCTCAAGCTGTATCTGATTATAAGCCTGCTCAAGAATTGTCGGTGACTCAAGGAAGTCAAGCCGTGCATCATCATTGATTACAACAGGCTGAGAAATGAATTTCACCTGAACGGTGTTGTCATGATTTGCACCGGCAAGAATAAGAGTTACCTCTCCGCTTGAAACGGTAAAATCATAGGTTACCTCCCAGAGAAGATGAATAATGTCATCGGTAATGCCATCCATGTCAAGCACCTGTTCAGCTACAGCTTCATTTGTCTTTGAAACAGCCGTAAGGCGGAAGCTGAACTGAGAAAGGTCATGTTCGCCATACATTCTCGGCACGGTTATTCCGACCGTGTCAGCACCGTATTCACCCTCGGTAATATTTCCGTCAAGACATTGAGTTATGAGCCGTTTGCAGATTACCTTTAATTCCATAAAAACCTCCGTAAAAAATATTATTCCGCACCTTGACGCTTTCAGCGGTGCGGAACAGTTCCCATAATTTCAGTATATCCGGTTTTTATACAATTGCAACGGATTGAAAACAACTTCGTATAATCTCATAACAGTTGCACGCATGAGCAATGCAACTATTGTTTCCTCAGGGTAAAAAAACAACCCGAACCATTCAGGTGCGGGCTTCCTATGAGGAATTTCAGAACAAACATTGAGAACATCTTTATTATAGCACCTGAGAAACAGGAAGTCCAGCGATTGCTGTACGGAAAAATGGACTTCTTTTATGAAAAAGTGTTGCAAAGGGAATTTGTCTGTGCTATACTTGAATAAAAAGCAAAGGGAGGATTGTTTCATGACAGAGAAAAATTCCAATCAGAAGCTGAAAATGCTGTATCTCAGCCGTATTTTTACAAGATATACCGATGAGGAGCACGCACTTACCATTGCGGAAATTATTGAAATGCTCGCCGAAAACGGCATTTCAGCCGAGCGTAAAACCCTGTATAACGATATTCAGCTGCTTAAGGATTTCGGACTTGATATCGTCATGAACAACGGCAAGCAGTATTCCTACTACCTTGCAAGCCGTGACTTTGAACTTCCGGAACTGAAGCTTCTTGCAGACGCAGTCGCTTCGTCACGTTTTCTGACCGATAAGAAATCCCGTGAGCTTCTCAGGAAGATAGAAGACCTTGCAAGCGTCTATGAGGGCAAACAGATTAACCGTCAGGTTTATGTTGCAAACCGTGTAAAATCCATGAATGAGAGAATTTATCTCAATGTTGATATTATCCATCGTGCAATAAATGAGAAAAAGCAGATTTCCTTCAGATATTTCGACTATGACCTTAACAAGAAGAAACAATACCGCGACGGAGTGCGTGTTGCTTCACCATTTGCTCTTACATGGGACGACGAGCGCTATTACCTTGTGGCATTCTACCCCAAACGTCCTGACAGCTATACAAATTTCCGTATCGACCGTATGGAGGAAATAAAAATACTTGAAGATAAGGTTGCAAAAGTGCCCCTTGATTTTTCGCTTTCAGAGTATATGAATTCGACCTTCTCGATGTTCAGCGGAGAAATAAAGGACGTTAAGCTCCGTTTCCACAATTCACTTATCAATGTTGTGCTTGACCGCTTCGGAAAGAGTGTTATCATTATTCCCGACGGCGATGAGCATTTCACAGTCAGCGTCAGCATAAGAACAGGCGCACCGTTCTACGGCTGGCTGTTCCAGTTCGGAACAAAAGCAGAAATAGTGCGTCCGTCTGCAATAAAGCAGGAGTATCTTGATATGCTGAAAGAAGTTACCAAGACAATTGAAAGTAAGTGATTATAATAAAAAACAGCCCGTGAACCAAATCACGGGCTGTTTGCATATAAACGTGTGATTATTCATCCTGCGGAGTTTCATCAAGAACAATTTCAATGTCGATATTTCCGTCACTTCTTGCAAGAGTAACTGTCATTGTTTCTCCTGCCTTGTGTTTGTTCTTAGCGGCAATAAGACCATTCATATCAGCAATTTCCTTGCCGTCAGCGGCAACAATTACATCACCTTCGGCAATGCCTGCAATATCTGCACATGAGCCTGCCTCAACGGATACAACCAGTACGCCTGCGTCAACAGGGAGGTTGTAGTAGCGCTTTACAGCCGCAGTAATGTCGCTTCCTGTGATACCGATTTTCGGTGTTGAAACGTAGCCCTTGTTCATAAGGTCCTCAAGAATAGGCATAGCATCTGTAATAGGAATTGCAAAGCCGATGCCCTCAACGTAGCTGTCAGCAATCTTTGAAGAAGTGATGCCGATTACCTCGCCTCTTTCGTTGAGAAGCGGACCGCCAGAGTTGCCAGGGTTGATGGAAGCGTCAGTCTGGATAAGAATCATTGTTGTTGTTCCGCCGCTGGAAAGTTCTGTGGTAAGCTCTTTTTCAAGACCTGAAACGATACCCTCGGAAGCGGAAAGCCCAAGACCAAGCGGATAACCGAGCGTTACAGCTGTTTCTCCCAGCGTCAGGTCATCACTGCTGCCGAGAACAGCAGGAATAAGACCGTCAACATCAATCTTCAGCAATGCAAGGTCAGTATTCTCATCACTTCCGATGATTTCAGCCTCGTGCTCCGAACCGTCAGACATTGTAACAGTAACCTTGTCAGCCTGTGCAGTCTGAGTTACCGCTTCATATCCGCCTCCGAAAAAGCTGAACGGATTTTCAAAAGGATTCATATTACCTGAGCTCTGATATGTCTGATAGGATGTTTCAATTACATGACAGTTGGTGATAATGTAACCGTCAGCGGAAAGAACAATTCCAGTTCCCGTGCCGTTGCCCTGCGCTTCTGTAAATTCGGAAGTAATCAGAACAACCGATGGGGTAGCATTATGAATAATCTGCTCAGTTGTAAGAGTGCCGTTTGCAGGCGCAGCGTTAAGCAGATTTCCCAGTGTGGCATTATCGTTTTCCGTGGAATTCTGAGGTGCGGCAGTAACCGTGCTGATGGTTTCCTTTTCTTCCTCAGCCTTATCGGTGGTATCCTCGGAAGCGGAAATTTTTTCTTCATTCATTGAATTGGCAAGAAGTGCACCGCCGAAGCCCGACGCACCGCCTATAAGAGTAACAGCAAGAATAAGCGCAAAAATTTTACCAGCCTTTTTTCCACCGTTGTTCTTTGGCTTTTCAGGCTCTGTCGGGGTATAGTTTGCCTCGTAAGTATAATTATTGTTATTGTTCTCTTCGTACATAACAATACCGCCTTTCTATGTTAAGCATTCGCCTTTTTACGGCTATGGCTATATTGTAAAGCTTCAATGTGTAAATCACGTGAAATGATAACGAAAGATGTGTATAATTTAGCGTGTCAGTCAAAAACAGAATTATCACATTGCCAGCCTGTAATTTTAGAAATTTTTTCCGCAAGTCTGATTGCTGCCTTGTTGTGAGTAACAGCGTTCGGATGGTTTTCACAGCCTATTCCGTCTTCTTCACGCTGAACATCAAATTCAAGCGCATGAATTCTGCTGTCGCCAAGCTTTTGCACAACTTCTTCAACAGCAGGATAAAGTTCCGCGCCCATCATTCCCAATGCACATATAATATGGGACGCAGGATTTTTCTCACGGACATTTCTTACGAATTTTTTGTATGCGTCTTTAAAGCCTTCAATACGTTCAGGAATACCCTTTGTATAGCTGTTGTCATTCGTGCCGAGATTGATAACAACGATATCGGCAGGGAAACTACTGAAATCCCATTCAACGTGCTTTTCAATTCCGATAATGCCTTCCAGTGTAGGGTCAATGTAATTGTAAAAATGCGGAACAACCCAGCTGTCATTGATTTCGTCAGTTTTTGTGTCACTTGAGTAAACGCCTATACCGCTCCATGAAATAAGATTGTATTCAGCACCAAAGCTTCGTGCTGTTTTTGAAGCATAGTTTATGTAAGGATTTTCAGTAGCCGTGCGGAAGCCTTCTTCTGCACAGCTTCCCTCAATACCGAAACCGCAGGTTATGCTGTCACCGATAAATTCCATTCTTCTGGATGCTGATGAAACAGCAGGGGAAAGTTCACCGTCAGCATTGATGCAGCTGATGCCAACCTTACTGAAAGCAGCCTCTGAAAGTTTCATTATGCGGATTTTGACCGTTTCAGCTTTATCGCTTCTGTAAATGGGATAAACCGCAGTACCTTCATTTACAGCAAAGCGCTGACGGGGTACGGCTTCATCATTTACAAAAACAGCCATGTATGGCTGGAAAACCTCTTTCCATGGTTCGTCCATAGCCCATTCTGTCCATATTTCCGCAGTAAGCTCAGTTCCCGTAAAAACAAACTCAACCGCACTGCAGCTCCAGACCAAATAACGTGTGTTGTTGTGAAAAATACTTCGTCCGATTGTGCGGACGTGCTTATCATCAGCAATAAAAGCCTGCATACGAAAAATCCTTTCACATCTTATTCAGCGTCAAGGTCAACGCCGACATAATCATTGAAAACCTTGTAAATGTCAGGGAAATCCTTTTTGGTACGAACGGGCTTCAGATTAAGGTCAGTGAAGCAATGCTTTGTTTCACCCGTAGCAAGAAGCGTTCCGTCAGTCTTGCTCATCACACGGTAAGTAACCGTAAGCTTGAAACCATTGAATTCGGAAATTTTAGGAATAATAATGACCCTGTCACCGAAGCGTGCAGAAAATTTATATTCACAGGAAGCACCAAGCACAACAATCATGACACCCAGTTCCTCCATTTTATCATATGAAAAGCCGACCTTTTCAAGAAAATCCACACGAGCGTCCTCAAACCAGCGGATGTAGTTTGAATGATGAACAATACCCATCTGGTCAGTTTCATAGTAGCTTACCCTGTGTTCATAAAGTTCTATTTTATTCATAACAAAGCACCTCATAAAGTTATATCCTTAATTATAGCACAATAATCCGACAAAATCAATAGAATAAGCGCATAGAAGAAGCATCTTACAGTAAGCGCAGAAAAAGCTGACAACAACAGAATTGTCAGCTTTTTTCAGACATATATAGTTTTTATTTTCAGACAGCAGGTCTGGTTATTCAGAAATAAGCTCCCTTATCTCAACTGTGTTGATTTTTCTTGCAGCAAGATATGCGAAAAGGAAGAAGCTTGCGCATACCGCAAGGGCAGGGAAAAGGAAAGTGAGCGGGGTGATTTCTGCGTCAATTCGTGTGAGTCCCACCATTCTCATTATCACCTCAAGAAGCGGTGTTGTCAGGAACAGCGAAGCAATTCCGCCCACAGCCGAGCCGATTGCGGCGATGATTGTGAAGCGTGACGCAAACTGTGTGCGCAGACCGCTTGCCGTAAAGCCAAGGGATTTCAGTATGCCTATATCAGTACGTTCTTTGATAAATGCTTTGGAACAAATCATACTGATTACAACAGCTGAGAAAATGATTGAAATGCCGTACACAACCGCAACAATAACCACGCAGATAGTATCAATCAGCTCAAAAATTCCGTCAGCGGAAGTGTTTCTTTCCTCCTCAACATACTTGCGGAGAATGTTCTCGCCGTACTTTTCATCAAGTACGTCAGCGACCTTGTTTGTAAGACTTAAATCTGCCATTTCAACGTAGAACATAGGGACTGTCTTGTTGATACGATACAAGCCGTCGCTTGTGATGCAGATATTCTTGCCTGCGTCATTCGCGTTCTGATAGATACCTGTAACGATAAATTCCTTTGCGTCCTCGTTGCTTCCGATTACAACCGTGTCACCGATACCCTTGCCAAGCAATTCAGAGGCAATGTCTGTTACAGCAACTTCGTTATCATAAATCGGCATACGTCCCTCGTAAACCTTGTTAAGCATATCAGGTTTGTTGTAGGAATGGCAGTAAAGCTGAATTTCGTCAATCATTATATAGTCGGAGAAGCTGAAAAGTGTTCTCGCATCAGGGTCAATTTCCGCAACGGTCTGTTCGAATTCTTTCATTTTGTCAAGGTCAAAATCATCATTCAGTATCAGGGTAATGTTCTGGAAGAACTGTGTTTCGCCGAAGTATTCCCTTGAAAGAGTGTCGGAAAGGATTGTTACCGTCATCATAAAATAAACGAGAAGCGCAACAATTAAAACCGATCCGCCGTAGCTTTTGAAGCGTGACGTAAACTGACGCAGACCCATAAAGAATGAAAGTGGCTTTGCCTTGATAGGAAGGTTAAGTCTGCTGTCGAAGTAAACCTCTGCCTTGCCGCCTGAGATTGCGCGTACAGGGGAAATCCTGCCGACTTTGTTTGTTGCAATTACCACGAATACAATGCAGAGTAACGCAAGTGCAAGTGCCATTGCGCCGCATTTTACGAAAGAAATGTCAGTAGCCGTGAGAAGTCCAGTCATAGGCTGGAAAAGCATACCGAGAAGTCTGAGTGCAGGAACGGAAATGATAAGTCCGATTACTGTGCCGATAACCTCAGCGATGAAATACTGGAATACGTACACAATTCGGATTTGCCAAGAGGTAAAGCCCTGTGATTTGAGTATTCCGAGGTTTGTGTACTCCATATCGATTGATGTGGAATTGCTGTGCCACATTGAGATGATTACGATTGCGATAAGAAGTATGAGAAAGGCAAGAAGAATTCCCGAGCCTGTTCTGGAGTAAAGCTCCGTGTAGGTGATTGTTTCTTCCTTTGAGATAACAATCCCCGCATTTGCCGCAAGTCCGCAGGAGTCGTCAAGCTCCTTTTTGACTTTGGTGTAGTCAGCACCGTCAGCAAGAGTAATACCAACGTCAAGTATTTTGTGAGTGCCCACGTCGTTTGATTCATCATACATTTTCTTGAAGTCATTTTCGTGTACAAATACACGCTTTGTGCCCATAAGTGAAGCGCCGAACTGCGGTTCTTCGATAAATCCCTTGACGGTATAATTGTACACGTAATCCTCTGTACCCATAGTCAGAGTTGAGCCGATTTCAAGCTTTGTAACAGCTGTCATACCGTAGGGAACGTAAACCTCGCCTTCTTTGAGAGGCTCGGGATTTTCAACGTAACCTGTGAAGGTATCATTCATAATACGGTATATGTCGTGTCCCTGTTCATACACAAATAAATTCTGGAACACATCGTTTCCGTCAGCCTTTGTGCCGCCTGCAAGAACGCAGTCCGTTGCGGTAACGTTTACCACGTCAGGGTGTGCGGAAACGGTTTTCACAAGGTCTTCCTGCATAAGTGTGACACGCTCCATAGCGTTGAATGTGGGAGTGCCTGCATAAGCGTGTGCACGGTCAATTGAACGGGCAATGTTGTCGTTGTTGCTTACCGTGCCCGTAAAGGAAAATACGATAATTGCCATAAGTGCGGCAATGCTCTTGAATGCGCCTTTCTTGTGCTTGATGTTGGCTTTGAGAAGCTTGATAATTTCCATACCGCACCTCACCATTCCATTGAAGCAAGCCAAGCGTTAACCTGTGCTTCACGGCTCTTTTCAGCTTCGGCTGTGTAAGGTGGCAGGTCGAGGTCACCGATTACCGCACCGTCGGCAATGTAGATAATTCTTGTTGCGCGGAGCGCCGCACGGCTGTCGTGGGTAACCATAAGAATACTCTGTCCGTTGCTGTTCAGGTCAGTGAGCAGGTTTAGCACTTCGGTTGTGTTTTTCCTGTTCAGCGCACCTGTAGGCTCGTCGGCAAAAAGAAGCTTAGGGCTGTTGATTACCGCACGGGCAATGGCACATCTCTGCTGTTCGCCGCCTGAGCACTGTGAGGGAAGCTGTGTCTTTATTGCGGAAATGCCCATTTTTTCAAGCAGTTCGTCAACACGCTTGTTGACCTCATCGGCGGGAACGGATTTGTTAAGGTACCCCGGAACAGCAACATTCTCAAAAAGGGAAAGGTTGCTGACAAGGTGCATCTGCTGGAAAATGAAGCCGAAGTCGCCGTGACGAAGTTCGGAAAGCTTCTTTTCGGAAAGCTTGACGATGTCCTTTCCGTCATAAGTAACGGAG
>JAZUSM010000047.1:0-66631 GCA_045606725.1 Oscillospiraceae bacterium
AATTCCGATAAAGAGAGCCTTTGGACGGTGCAAAAAGGTGACGAACTGCGGCGAATACATCACGGAGCTTGTTCCCTGAACAAATCTGCGGATAGTAGGGGTGCACGGGTACGCCCGTTAAAGCGTTTCGAGGTCAAAAGCTTGCCTTTTGACAAACTGAGGTGGTACCGCGATAATTCGCCCTCTGACTTTTGTCAGGGGGCTTTTCTTTTTGGAGGAAAGGAGAAATATTATGTCTATCGACTGCTGTTTCTGCAAGGACAACGACTGGTTCCGATACCGTGTGGGTGCGATAATTATTTCGGAGGGGCACGCTCTTTTCTCTTATGGCGAGGAGTCGGGCTACTACTATACAATCGGCGGCGGTGTTCACGTTGGTGAACGCTCCGAGGACGCTGTTATCCGTGAGGTTTACGAAGAAACGGGCGAAAGGTTTGAGGTTGAAAGACCGCTTTGTCTGGTGGAAAATTTCTTCAAGGGCGACGGTTTGCTGGAGCATCTCGATTGCCATACAATTGAGTTCTACTATCTGATGAAGCCCACGAAAAAGCGTGAGTATGACGTTGGAAGCGTGAACACAGGCGGCGAAAGGGAGAGAATGTGCTGGCTGCCGATTGATAAGATTGATAATTATGATGTAAGACCCGTGCTTGCAAAGGAGCTTGTGAAAAAGCTTCCCGAGCATTTTACGAGTTATGTCAATGATATGAGATAAAGAGGTTTTTATGGTAACAACGGAAATGCTGAAAATACAGTTTTATGACAGTTACAATATGCTGAAAGAACTGGTGCGGATTTGTCCCGATAATTTGTGGAAATCTGAAAATCACGGCTTGCCTGTGTGGAATCAGGTTATCCACACAATCTGCGGAAGCTTCTTCTGGCTTCGTGAGGATTATGAAAAACATTTTTCGTGGGAACTGCCATTACCCGAAAGACTCCGTGACAAAATCATAAATGATGATTGGTGCGTTGGCATTGACGATTTTATGACAAAAGCGGAAATGAACGAGTGTCTTGATTGTCTTGACAAACGGCTGGAAAGCTTTTGGGGCAAAATTACTGACGAAATGCTTAACAGCAAGACGTGGGCAGATAACGAATTTACATATTTAAGCGTGATTGCGGCACAGATAAGACATATTATGTGTCACGTTGGAATGTGTAATGCTGCACTTATTGAAAATGGTTTTGACGAAGCTGAATGGATTGCATTCGGCGAAAACTGATATAATTACACTGAAAGGCGGTGGTATCCGTGAAATCAGCTTTTGATTTCATCGTTTATGTTGCTCCGTAAATCAAAAAAGATTGGGAGTGAAACAATGATAAGAAAAGCAACAGCTGATGACATTAACGAAGCAGCTGAAATATTCAGAGAACTGCACGAGCATCACATACAGTTACGTCCTGATTTCTACCGAAGTCCCGATGTGAATTTTTACCGTACACAGCTTGCAAAGCAGCTTGACAATGTGTTTGTAATTGAAGACGGCGGAATAATTCAAGGCTATGCATCCTTGTTTATTGATGTGCGTGAGGACTGTGTTCATATTGCACGGAAGCGGTGCTATGTTGACCATTTTGCCGTAAAGCAGGAATTCAGAGGGCAGGGTGTTGGCAGCAAGCTTATGCAGTTTATCCGTGAGTACGCATTGGAAAATGACTGTACAGTGATTGAACTGGGTGTGTGGTATGAAAATTATGACGCAGTTGATTTTTACATTAAAAACGGCTTCGTGCCGAGAACATTAAATTTAGAATTAAAATTAAAAAAGGAGAAATAACTATGACACTTTACGAAGAACTCGTTGCCCGTGGACTTATCGCGCAGGTAACAGATGAGGAAGAAATCAAGAAAATGATTAACGAGGGCAAGGCTACTTTCTACATCGGCTTTGACCCTACAGCTGACAGCCTTCACGTTGGTCACTTTATGGCACTCTGCCTTATGAAGCGTTTGCAGATGGCTGGCAACAAGCCTATCGCACTTCTCGGCGGCGGTACTGGTATGATTGGTGACCCATCTGGTAAGTCCGATATGAGAAAGATGCTCACTAAGGAAGATATCGACCACAACATCGAATGTTTCAAGAAGCAGATGAGCCGCTTCATCGACTTCTCCGAGGGCAAGGCTATTATGGTAAACAACGCTGACTGGCTCCTCAACCTCAACTATGTTGACGTGCTCCGTGAGGTTGGTGCTTGCTTCTCTGTAAATAAGATGCTCACATTTGAGTGCTACAAGCAGAGAATGGAAAGAGGTCTTACTTTCCTTGAATTCAACTACATGATCATGCAGAGCTATGACTTCTACATGCTGTTCCAGAAGTACGGCTGTAATATGCAGTTCGGCGGTGACGACCAGTGGGCAAATATGCTGGGCGGTACAGAGCTTATCAGAAAGAAGCTGGGCAAGGACGCTCACGCTATGACAATCACACTTCTCCTCAACTCCGAGGGCAAGAAGATGGGTAAGACAGAAAAGGGCGCTGTATGGCTTGACCCTGAAAAGACAAGTCCTTTCGACTTCTACCAGTACTGGAGAAACGTTGCTGACGCTGACGTTATGAAGTGTATCAGAATGCTTACATTCCTTCCAATCGAGGAAATCGAGGCAATGGCAGACTGGGAGGGCAGTCAGCTCAACAAGGCTAAGGAAATCCTTGCTTATGAGCTTACAAAGCTTGTTCACGGCGAGGAAGAAGCAAACAAGGCACAGGAGGGTGCAAAGGCACTTTTCGGCGGCGGTGGCAACACAGCAAATATGCCATCCACAGAAATTCCTGCGGCTGAAATTCCAGCCGAGGGTATCAACATTCTCGACCTGCTTGTAAAGACAGGACTTGTTCCATCCAAGAGCGAGGCAAGACGTAACGTTCAGCAGGGCGGTGTTTCCGTTGACGACGTGAAGATTACAGACCCTAATGCTCTTATTCAGATTGAAACAGAGGTTATCATCAAGAAGGGCAAGAAGGTTTTCCACAAGGCTATCAAGGCATAAAATTCAGAGCACCCGAAACGGTTTTCCGTTGTCGGGTGCTTTACTTTTTTTATCAGTTATGATATTATAAAATAAAAATGGCAGGTGATTATATGAAAGATTTCGATACAGTAAAGAAACTTATGGGTGAAAGCGTTACAGAAAATGATATAGCGGATTTTGACTATTATGTACGTCCTCAGCTCGGAGTTTTTATCACTGTAGCGCAAAATGAGGTGCAGCGCAGAATCACCTGTCCATCATATACAATAATAATTTATTTTGAGCAGGAAACCGATAGGCAAACGCATTACCATGCTGAAATAATTTCGCCTGATGTGCCTTATAATATCCGTGCGGAACAGCATTATTACTGCTTGATGATTGACAAGGATTTCTTTGAAAAGCGATATCTTATGTATGCAGAGAAAACCTCGCTGTTCAATGGCAAGAGATTTGAAATGTGCAATGATATATTGAAGGCACTCAACACCTTTGCATTTGAGTACAGCAAATCAATGATGAATTCGGATATCACCCTTGATGCTCAGGCTGAAATAATCACTCATTGGATAATCCGCAGTATCTTCGGTGAAACACTTGACCTGCGTGCGGTTTCTTCCGACTATTCCGTAGCAAGGGCACAGCATTATATGGAACAGCATTATATGGACAACATCACCGTTTCAAAGCTTGCGGCGCTCGGCTATGTTTCAGCCTCAGGCTTCAACCGACGCTTCAAAAAGGAAATCGGAATTACACCAATTGAATACCTTATCGAAATAAGAATTCAGAAAGCCAAAACCCTGCTGAGAAGAAAGAATATTTCTGTTACAGAGATTGCTATGAGATGCGGTTTCGGAAGCAGTGCACATTTCTCATCCTGCTTCCAGACAAGAGTTGGAATTGCCCCGAGCGAATACCGTGACAAATATGCGGATTGACAGAATTCTGAAAAAACAGTGCAGTATTTTTAAAGCGTTTAATTTCCGAATGGTTTATAATCAACTTGAATACAATTGAAAGGAAATGATTTTATGACCGCACAGGAAATTTTCAGGCTTATCAATGAAAATCCTGCTTTTTATCTTGCTACCGTTGAGGGCGACCAGCCAAGAGTAAGAGGAATGCTCCTTTTCAAAGCTGATGAAAATGGATTTGTTTTCCACACAGCTTCAACAAAGGACGTTTTTGCGCAAATCAAACAAAACCCAAAGGCTGAAATGTGTTTTTCATGCAATGGAATCCAGATCCGCGTAACAGGCGTCCTTGAACAGGTTTTTGATGAGGAGCTGAGAAAAGAAATCTTTGCCCATCCGTCAAGAAAATTCCTGCAGGCGTGGGTTGCCAACGGTATAGACAATCTCCTGCAGGTTTTTGTAATGAAGAACTGTACTGCTGTCACATGGACAATGGAAACAAACTTTGCTCCGAAAGAACAGATAAAGCTTTGCTGATAAAGGAGAATAATTATGCTTACCCACATCGGAACAAAAACAATCGAAACAGAACGTCTTGTGCTCCGCAGATTTGAGTACACCGACAACGAAGCAATGCTGAAAAACTGGGTTGCTGACGAGAAAATACAGTCACTTTACTCCGAGCCTGTCTACTCAACAATAGCCGAGGTCAAGGGCTTGCTTGACAAGTATATCGGCTCATACGAGCGTGAGGATTACTACCGCTGGGCAGTAATCGAAAAGGCATCGGGCGAGTGTATCGGTCAGATTGCGTATTTCCTCGTGGACAGCAAAAATCACTTCGCCGAAATCGAATATTGCATAGGTGCGGAGTTCCAGTGCAAAGGCTACGCAACCGAAGCAACAAAGGCTGTTATAGCTTTTGGTTTCAACGAAATGAATCTCCATAAAGTTCAGATTTGCACCAAGACTATCAATGCTCCGTCAAAGCGTGTAATAGAAAAATGTGGTTTTACATACGAAGGGACACTCCGTGACTATTTCTTCATGAACGGCGAGTATGTGGGCAGACACTATTTTTCAATTCTACGAAGTGAATATGAAGCGTAAAAAATACCTGAGAAGCGTAAAGCCTCTCAGGTATTCTGTTTTATTCAATATCTACAACACGCATATATCTTCGCAATGGATATTCCCCGTCATGCGCTTCGCCGCAGAAGGTTACAGACATATTCCCCGCACGCATAATTCGGTTTACACCAGTTTTTGCAATAATAGCTGTCAAATTCTCACGCTTGTCAGGTGTGCAGATGAGTCCCGCCGTCTGCAGATAACCCTTTGATTGACGGAGTACCGTCATAATCTTACGTTGTGGCAAACGCTTAACCAGACAGTTGCCGTACATATATGAAAGCTCAAGTCCGCTGTCCTCGCAAGCCGTCAGACTGCATCTGCCGCCTTGGAAAATCAGTTTGTCGGTGCTCTTTTTGCCAATGTATCCTTCAAGCTGTTCTGTGTATCTGCGTAGCGACATCTCAGCAACCGCACCCGTTTCGGTAATGGGATTATCCTTTTCAGCCGCTTCAAGGAATGGCAGAAACTCACGGCAGAAGTTTGTCACGTCCGCCATATCTTCCGTGTCAATGAAAATTGTCTGACAGGAACTGCACAAAAGCTGACGCGTGTCAATTATGTGCTTTGCAAGGGCTGAAAGCTCTGTATCTTTGCTTTCGTAGCCCGAAATGTATGCAAAACCCAGTTTGTGTCCCCACTCAATAAGCTTTGCACCCGTAGGAGCAAGTGCACGAACAGCACTTACCGCCGCATCGCCGCCCCATACGATAATTCCGTCGGAAATCTCAGCCATTTTCTTCATTGCCGCAACATCAGATGAAGGCGTGTCAAAAACGTAAATAAACGGCGCAAGCCTCGGCTCAATTTCAATCATCTTTCGGAAAATTTCAATGGTAAGACCATTGTCTGCCTGCGGCAATTTAAGTATGTTCACGTTGCCTGTCAGTAAGCCTTCAAGTACGCTGAAAGCAGGGAGTCCGTCCATATTTCCCGCCGCAATGTGAAACAGCGTTCCGAGTGGCATAAGTTTCACTGCAGCCTGTTTCAAGCCGTAAGGAGGAGTAATTGTGTGTCCTGCGGAAATATTTTCTGCAAGTTCCATATTTAGACGGAAACGCAGATTGGCAGCGTTCATAAAATTCGCCGCAAGCTTCAGGTATTCGTCAGGTGTATCACCGAGAAATTCCAAAATTATATTATTGAACTCGCCGTCAGCAATTTTCTTTCCAAGAGTGTCAGCGGCAGAAATAACCGTTTCCACATCAAGCACAAGACCTGCACGTGTATTGTTGATTTCAGCTTCCAGCCTGTCAAGAACAGCATTCTGTTCCGAGGAGTCGTAAATTTTACCGTTTGCAAGTATCATTTCTGCACCTCCTTTTCAGCAGTTGCCGCAGAAAGAATTTCTGCCGCACCCGCCGCACAGGTCTTTATGTCACGCAGACCGACTCTGCCGATAATTTCAAGATAAGGCGATTCAATTCCGCAGCCGCACTCGCTTCCGTCGTGCAGAATACCAAGGTCGTCTGTCATAATGCTTAAAATCGGAGTAGCCTTCACCATAGGTGTAATCAGGTTTACAAGTCCTATCTGCCCGTTAGGTACAGGTTCAAGCGTGTGTACGTCACGGATTATAACACGGCTGTATACAGGAACGTGAAAATGATGCCTTTCGCAGTCGCAGTACAGAATAGGATGTTCCGCCGCACCGAAAGCCTCAATGATATTTTCCTCATCAAGTCCCAGTACCTTTTTAGCAAGCGCATAAAATTCACCCTTGTCTGCCTGTTCCTTGTAAAATTGCTTCCAGCCTCCGCCAAGCATAATCAGCGAACGTTTCGGAAGCTGAACGGAAATACCACGTTCCTCCATAAGCTTCATTACGAAATAGGTGTACGATGGAAAACCGATAAATCGCAGGGGAAAAAGCGACTTGCTGTGTTTTACAATTGCGTCGATAACTCCGTCAAGGTCAGGGTAGTATTTTCCGTCCTTGTATTTCAGCGCAAAAGTCCTGCTTAACGCAGGGGCAAAAAGTGTGTAACCGTACGCGGTTTTTGCAACAGCCGTTTTATTGCTTTTGTGAGGACGATATCCCAGAACAACATAGTTGCAGGGAACAGGTGAAAGAAGCTTCCAGTGCTTTGCAATCGTTATAACCATATCCAGCCCGCTGAGAAGTCCACTGAGTTCAAAGCCGATATCGCTGAATGTTCCGCTTGTCCCCGATGAGGTAGCGTGAATGAACATCTTTCGTTCAGGCAAAGAATACAGCCTGTTTTTCTTGAAAAACAACGTCGGAATAAACGGCAGACGTTCAATATCCTTGTATTCCTTCAGGTCATTGGGAGAAAAGCTTGCACCGTCAAGAATTTTTTTGTATTCTGGGCAGTTCTTGTAATGAAACTCACAGTTTTCCTTCACCGCTTTCAGGAACAATTCATCTGATTGTTCCGTGTCAAAAGGTGCTTTCAGACGAAAAAGTTTTTTCGTGTAACTCATAGCAATACCTCATTTATCAGAATACCCCAAGAATTATCTTGGGGTAAGCATCAGTTGTTTTTGGCACGCTTTAAATTCTTGCGTATCTGTCCGATAAATCCGCCTGTGAGAATAAGCAGAATTCCTGCTGTAAGTATGTACACAAACATTGTGTACACGTCAGGAAGCACCGCACTTACAAAACCCTGCCAGATAACGCTTGCCGCTGTTATTGGTGTAAGTTCTACACCGATTGTTCCCCAGATTGCAAGACAGGACGACAAAGCACCTGCAAGTCCCGTTGCCGCCGCAGAAATTCCCGTAACAACAAGCGGTGTGCCGACACTTCGGGATATTACGCCGATAAGCACGATACATACAACCGCCAGCACTGCAAAAATAACCAGCGCCGCAGGGGACATTGCAAATCGTATAAGCTTGATCATAGGAATTGAAGCTTCAATTTCGTTGTTGGTAAGCTTGTCAAAGATTGCGTCCTGTTCCTCTATAATTTCACGGATTTCATTCCTGTTGTAGGTAACGTTGAACGCACGGTCAATCTTGTCCGAATTTTCATCGTAGAATTCCATAATCACATCGCTGTCAATTCCCTCAAGACGTTTATCGTACAGTATAAATGCCGCATAGCTGTAAATCTGTTCGGCAATGAACTCCTCGAAATTAGTTTCCTCCGCAAGCTTGTATATATCAACTGTATTGGTTGAACTGTTTGCAAATGCAATGAAAAACATTTCGTAAAGGTTGGACTGAATATTATCAACCGTAAGCGGAATTGTCATGTAGTCTGTGTTGCCGATAAGCTTTTCTATTTTTTCTTCAGTAACGTTCATGCGCACCGTTGTTACTGCGGCAATTGCAAAAACATCGGCTATCAGCAATATCGAAAGCAGTATGCACAGCATAACACGTACAGTGGCAGGCATAGCTTTCTTTTCTGGTTCTGTGCTTGCAGTCTGCGGCTGTTCTGTTACAGCTGTTTCCTCAATCATAGTGTTCATATACTGGGAATCCTCCTTTCCGTTTATCAGTAAATTTCAAAGTAGCAGGTGTCAAGAACTTCACCTGTTTCAACAAGAGTAACAGTGAAGTACGCACGTCCCAGTGCACCGTGCTGAGGAAATTCATATCCAGCAATATAGCAGTTTACATCGCCGTTCAGGACATTTGTAAAGGTTTCGTCAGCAGTACTGCCGTCTGGAGTTGTAATTTTAACGTTGATAGTAACCCCGTTTTTATTGTTGTTTTCATTTGTGATTGTGAAGTAGTAGATAAACGGGTCAGTTGAGGCGATGCGTGACTTTTCGGGATTTGGTCTGCCCGTCAGTGTGTTGACATAATCAGTTGTAAAGCCGTCAATCTTCCAACCGAGATAAGCTTTCTTTTCTTCAATCTTCTTTATGTATGAAGCCGATTCCTTGTAGCCGTCAGCTGCAGTGAAGTATTCAAGCGCAGTATCAAGCTTGTTCAGATTGTAATATCTCAGACCAAGCTGGTAGCTGCATTGCTTCAGTCTGTCCTTTGCATCACTGAAATCCCCGGCGTTTTCGTACATTTCAATTGCCTTTTCGTAATTCTTGGCTTTAAGGAAATCATTTGCCATGTAGTAAGCAGAGGAACAACGCAGTTCAACTGAAGCTTCATCTGTTGCATCTGCGAGAATTTCATATACTTCGGCAAAGTTCATCTGATTGTAGAATTCAGCTGCATAGTTGTAAACAATAATATTGTAGGAGTCAGAGTCGTAAGCTGCAGAGGTGTTGACCTTTGAAACCATTTCATATGCTTCAGTTGTCTTTCCCTCAGCGGAAAGGATTTTCGCCTTTGATACGAGGGTATCATTTACAATACTTGCACGAAGAAGTCCGTCGGAAATCTGCGTAGAGTCAGCCTCAGCAAGATTATATTTTCCGCCGTTTACAAGAACACGACAGCGCCCACCGAAAGCTTCGTCAACATATGAAGCAAGGTCTTCTTCCGTTTCAAAGCCATGGCTTTTCAGTTCAGCAAAAACAGCCGCCGCATAAGCGTAATCCTCATTATCAAGTGCTGTTCTTGCAATGGTGAACTTGACTGCGGAAGCAGCGTCAGTATTTCCGCTTGCCTTGTGAAATGTCATTGCCGCCTCTGCGCTGTTGCTTACCGCTTCCTTTTCAAACGCTGAATTGAAAGCAAGCTTCGGAAGAACAAACAAACCGAGTCCCGCAACAGCTGCCGCAGATATGATATATGCAATTGTTGCAGTAAGATTTTTTCTTGCAGTGCTCTTTTTTCTGACAGGTTTTTCTTCAGTAGATTGTACATCAGTAACCGTTTTATCAACAGCCTGTTCAGCTGTTTTTGTATCATCTGCCTTTTCAAGGTTTACAGGTACAGCAGTTTCATCGGCAGCATCAGTTTCCTTGACAGGTTCACTTTCCTCAACAGCAGTGGCTTCTTCGGTAGCAGCTTCCTCAATGGGAGTGCTTTCTTCGGCAGCATCAGTTTCCTTGACAGGTTCACTTTCCTCAACAGCAGTAGCTTCTTCAGTAGCAGCATTTTTCACAATAGGAGTAACTTCTTCAGCAGAAACAACATCCTCAACTGGAGTGATTTCCACAACAGTTGAAATCGCTTCCGCAGATTTTACAGGCTTTCCGCATTTCGGACAAAAGTTTGCTTTATCATGCATGCTTGCACCGCAGTATACACAGAACATGGTTTATCCCCCTTCGGTAATCATATGGGATTTTTTGATACATTTATTATACTATATCCAACACAGTTAAGTCAACATAATTCGACCTGCAAATAATATTAACAAAATGTTACGATGTTAATTTTATGTGCTATATTTTTATTGTCGGAATGTGTTATAATAAAAGTTGTTTTTGAAAAGAGAAAACAAATGCATTCATGTGAATGCAGAAAGGACGGTAACCCCGATATGATAAAAAAACTTGCATCATGTGTGCGGGAATACAAGCGTGATTCCATACTTACACCGATACTTGTGTCGCTTGAGGTAGTAATGGAATGTATAATCCCGTTCATTATCGCCGAGCTTGTTAATCAGATTAAATCAGGCTGTGATATGAAAACAATCCTCAACTACGGACTTGTGCTTGTGGTAATGGCAATACTGTCGCTTACCTTCGGCGCACTTGCAGGAATAACCTGTGCAACAGCTTCCTGCGGTTTTGCAAAGAATATGCGTAAGGATATGTTCTACAGTATTCAGAATTTTTCTTTTGAGAATATCGACAGATTTTCAACATCTTCACTTGTAACACGTCTTACAACTGACGTAACAAATGTGCAGATGGCATTCATGATGATTATCCGAATGGCAGTGCGCTGCCCGTTTATGCTGATTTTTGCATTTGTAATGGCATTTGTAATGGGCGGAAGAATGGCGTTCATCTTCCTTATTGTAGCGCCTATTCTTGCTGTTGCACTTATTATTGTTATAGCGAAAACAATGCCGCTTTTCAAGAAGGTGTTCAAGAAATATGACCGCCTTAACAGCTCAATTCAGGAAAACGTAAAAGGTATCCGTGTTGTAAAATCCTATGTTCGTGAGGAGTATGAAAAGGAAAAATTCAACACCGCAGCTGAGGACGTGTGTGCCGATTTTACAAAGGCTGACCGTATCCTTGCGCTCAACGGACCAATTATGCAGTTCTGCCTTTACGCAGTAATGGTATTCGTGCTGTCCTTCGGTTCGTATACAATCATTACATCAAAAGGTCTTGACCTTGATGTAGGACAGTTCAGCGCACTTCTTACATACAGCTTTATGATTCTCAACAGCCTTATGATGATTTCAATGGTATTTGTAATGATTACATTGGCTTCTGAATCAAGCAAGCGTATCGTTGAAGTTCTTGACGAACAGAGCAGCCTCAGCAACCCAGAAAATCCTGTTATGGATATTGCCGACGGCTCAATTGACTTCAACAACGTAAGCTTCAAATATTCCAGAACAGCCGAGAAGAATACCCTGTCAAATATCAATCTCCATATCGAGTCGGGGCAGACCGTAGGTATCATCGGCGGTACAGGTTCATCAAAGTCAACTCTTGTACAGCTTATCTCCCGTCTTTACGACGTAACCGAGGGTGCTGTCCTTGTAGGCGGACGTGACGTACGTGAGTACGACCTTGAAACTCTCCGTAACGAGGTTGCTGTGGTGCTGCAGAAGAATATTCTTTTCTCAGGCACAATCAAGGACAATCTCCGCTGGGGCAACAAGAATGCAACCGACGAGGAAATGATTGAAGCCTGCAAGCTTGCTCAGGCTGATGAGTTTATCGTGCGTTTCCCTGACGGTTATGATACATATATCGAGCAGGGCGGTGCAAACGTGTCAGGCGGACAGAAGCAAAGACTCTGTATTGCCCGTGCATTGCTGAAAAAGCCGAAAATCCTTATTATGGACGATTCCACAAGTGCTGTTGACACAAAAACAGACGCACTTATCAGAGCAGCAATGCGTGAGTATATTCCTGAAACAACAAAGCTTATCATTGCACAGCGCATTTCCTCTGTACAGGACGCAGACCTTATTGTTGTTATGGAAAATGGTGCGGTATGTGCCGCAGGTACTCACGATGAGCTGTTGAAAACAAACGAAATCTACAAGGACCTCTATTCTATCCAGAACAAGACAGGAGGTGACAGTGATGAAGAATAACAAAAGACCAACCGTAAAAAAGGGTATGGCAAAGCGTGTTATCAAAACACTTTTTGAATTTTATCCCGTGCTTATGCCGCTGACTCTCGTTTGCATAATCTTCAACGCAATTGTCAGCTCCATGCCTGCAATCTTTATGCAGAGAGTAATTTCTGCTGTTGAAACAAGCTGGCAGGGAGGCGACTGGGAAGGTGTAAAGGAACAGATTCTCGGTACGGTTATTATTCTCGTTGTATTTTATGTGCTGTCATTGCTGTCAGGCTTTGCTTTCAATCAGATGATGGCAGTTATAACTCAGGGTACACTGAAAAAACTCCGTGAGAAAATGTTCAACAGAATGCAGAATTTGCCTGTACAGTTCTTCGATACCACAAATCACGGCGATATCATGAGCCATTACACCAATGATATCGATACACTGCGTCAGATGGTATCCCAGAGTTTTCCACAGCTTCTTGTGTCAATTCTTACCGTAACAACTCTTTTCTCAATCATGCTTTATTTCTGCGTGTGGCTTGCAATTGTTGTGCTTGCAGGTGTAATCCTTATGCTCATCGTCACTTCAAAAGTAGGCGGCGGCTCAGCAAAGTACTTCGTCAAGCAACAGATTGAAATCGGTAAGGAAGAAGGCTACATCGAAGAAATAATGAATGGTCAGAAGGTTGTCAAGGTCTTCTGCCACGAGGAAGAATGCAAGGCTGATTTTGATAAAATCAATGAAGCACTTTTCCTTGCTTCCGAAAGAGCAAACAAGTACGCAAATATTCTTGCACCTGTTCTCAACAATATGGGTAACGTCCTCTATGTAATCGTAGCAATAGCAGGCGGTTTCCTTTACCTGAACAACGTAACAAACCTAAGCCTTTCAGGCATGGCAATCAGTATCAGCGTTGTTGTACCTTTCCTCAATATGACAAAGCAGTTTGCAGGCAATATCGGTCAGGTTTCCCACCAGATTAACTCAGTTGTAATGGGTATTGCAGGTGCAGAAAGAATTTTCGACCTTATCGACAGAGAGCCTGAGGTTGACGACGGGTATGTAACCCTTGTCAACGCAAAGGAAGAAAACGGACAGCTTGTAGAGTGCAAGGAGCGTACAGGTATCTGGGCGTGGAAGCACCCTCATCAGGCAGATGGTACGGTAACATACACACGTCTGCGCGGCGATATAGTTATGGACGACGTTGATTTCGGTTATGTCGACGATAAAATTGTGCTACACAACGTTTCACTCTTTGCGGAGCCGGGACAGAAAATTGCTTTTGTCGGTGCAACTGGCGCAGGTAAAACAACAATCACAAACCTTATCAACCGTTTCTATGATATCGACGACGGAAAAATCCGTTACGACGGCATCAATATCAACAAAATCAAAAAGGCTGATTTGCGTCACTCCCTCGGCGTAATTCTGCAGGATACCAACCTTTTCACAGGTACGGTTATGGACAACATCCGTTACGGACGTCTTGACGCAACAGATGACGAATGTATCGAAGCGGCAAAGCTTGCAGGTGCACATGATTTCATTACCCGACTTCCTAACGGTTACAATACCGTGCTTACCGAAAACGGAAGCAATCTCTCGCAGGGTCAGCGCCAGCTTCTTGCTATCAGCCGTGCCGCAGTTGCCGACCCTCCCGTAATGATTATGGACGAGGCAACATCTTCAATCGACACCCATACCGAAGCGGTTGTTCAGCGTGGTATGGACGCGCTTATGAATGGAAGAACAGTTTTTGTTATCGCACACAGACTTTCTACCGTAAAGAATTCCGATGTGATTATGGTGCTTGAACAGGGACGCATAATCGAGCGCGGAAGCCACGATAAGCTTATTGCCGAAAAGGGCAAGTATTATCAGCTTTACACAGGTGCATTCGAACTTGAATAAAAACAAAAAACCTGAGAAGAAATCATTCTTCTCAGGTTTTTTATGCAGTGTCAGAAAGCTGTGACGTTATTCCGTTCATGCGGATTTTAGTATCCTTCAGAACCCTCAATTGACTCGTCACGGTCAATCCATGTTTCAACATTTATTGTTGTGTATGTATCCTTTGTGTTGCGTATAATAACAGTGGAAATACCGGAGTTGATAATCATACGCTTGCACATGGAACAAGGCTCAACATCACCATAAAGCTCGCCTGTCTTTGCATCATGACAAGCAAGGTAAATTGTTGCGCCAATCATATCCGCACGGGAAGCGGCAATAATAGCATTAGCCTCAGCATGAACACTTCTGCAAAGCTCATAACGCTGTCCCTTAGGAATGTTCAGCTTTTCACGGGTGCAGTAGCCGAGGTCAACGCAGTTTGCACGTCCTCTCGGAGCGCCTACATAGCCTGTGGAAATAATCTGGTCGTTGTTGACAATGATTGCACCGAAATTTCTTCTGAGGCAGGTTCCTCTTTCAAGTACGGTTTCTGCAATGTCAAGGTAGTAATTTATCTTATCGCGTCTTGTATAATTTTCCATAAAACTCAACCCTTTCGTATAATATAAGGTTATATAATATTTTAACAGATTTCAACATCTTTTGCAATAGGATTTTGTGAATTTGTAGCGATGAAATATAATTTGTCGGGAATTTTCATATTCTTCCGGTTAAATTATTATTTGCAATCACTGTAATATTATGATATAATGGAATGTATTGTGAAAGGGAGTGAAAATATGCCTGTTGTAACAGAAGAACGAATATCCGAAGCGGCTATGGAAGCACCTGTTGAAATCGGACGTAAAAACCGTGCGGAGCTTCTTGACCTGCTGAGAGGATTTGCGATAATTTATGTTATGCTTTATCATTTACTGTACGACCTGATTTTTTTCGGCGGCATGGATCTGAATTTCTTTTTCACTGACTGGTGGGAAACCGTACATCAGTTTTTCCTCGTAATACTTTTCGGCGTGTCAGGAATTTGCGCAGGAATGTCAAGAAATGTGCTGAAACGCGGTGCTACATTGTTTCTTATGGGAGAGCTTCTTACTATAGGCACGGCTGTTTTCATGCCTGATGATGTTATTGTTTTCGGCGTGCTGTCATGCTTTGGCGCAATAATGCTTATATATGGGGTAATTTCACCATGGATGAAAAAAGTTCCGAATATAGTTGTTTTTGTTGTATTTACACTTCTGACGGTGGTTTTCTTTGATTTTCCAAGAAATGAAAGTCTGTTTCTGCTTTTCAGAAAGATACAGCTTGACCTGCCTGACAATATCAATTATCTTTACCCGATAGGAATTACCGCCGCAGGCTTTCGTTCAGCAGATTATTTTCCGCTTATTCCGTATGGATTTATTTTCCTTGCAGGAACAGCGTTTTCCGACTTTGTGAAAAGCGGTCAGCTGCCACAATTCTTTTACAAGGCAAAGCTTCCTGTTGTAAATTTTCTCGGTAAGCATTCTCTTTGGGTTTACATAATTCATCAGCCGGTTTTTCTGGCAGCAACTTATTTACTATTCATGTGAAAGGATTTCCGCATATGGAGAATTTGACTAATATAAATGTTATCAAGGATATTTTTGAACGGCACGGCTTTTCTTTCAGCAAAACGCTGGGACAGAATTTTTTGATTAATCCGTCGGTATGTCCGAAAATTGCTGAAATGGGAAATGCTGCAGAAGGCTGGGGCGTGCTTGAAATCGGCACAGGTGTAGGCGTACTTACACATGAGCTTGCAAAGCGTGCGGATAAGGTTGTTGCAGTAGAAATCGACGAAAGGCTCATTCCTATTCTGGAAGAAACCCTTTCCGACCACGATAACGTAACAGTCATCAATGAGGACGTTATGAAGGCTGACCTTGCGGCAATTATCGACGAGCATTTCAAGGGACTGAAAGTGGCAGTCTGCGCAAATCTGCCATACTATATAACATCACCGATTATTATGATGCTTCTTGAAAGCCGCCTGCCTATCGAGTCGATTACCGTTATGGTGCAGAAAGAGGCAGGAAAGCGGCTTTGTGCCGAAATGGGGAGCCGTGATACAGGCGCGGTAACAGCAGCTGTGCGTTATTATGCTGAGCCGAAGCTGCTTTTCAATGTTTCAAGAGGAAGCTTTATGCCTGCGCCTAATGTTGACTCCTGTGTAATTCGACTTGACGTGAATAAAGAGCCTGCTGTTTCGGTAAGCGACGAAGCTTTTTACTTCAAAGTTGTAAGGGGAGCTTTTTCTCAGCGCAGAAAGAATTTGTGCAACAGCCTTTCTTCTGCAATGGGAATATCAAAGGGGACTGTTACCGAGGCTGTGAAAGCGGCAGGAGTTGCCGAAAATGCACGTCCCGAGCAGCTTCATCTGACGGATTTTGCGGCGATTGCTGAGGAGCTGAATAAGCTTGTTGATATTTGATTGAATTGTTAAAATGCACAAAAATATCAAACCAAATTTTCGCATATGTCAAAAAAATAGATGAAACACTTGTATTTATTCTGAAAATCGGTTATAATATGTGTATGCTCCCGAATATATTTTATAGGGAGGAATTTTAAGAAAAGGAGTGTTATAAATGAACGGTGACCAGACTATGACTTTTTCAGTTGTTGAGGACAGAGAAGGCAATATCAGAAAAAATCTTACTATTGTTTATGACGCTCTGCGTGAAAAGGGTTATAACCCTATCAATCAGATTGTAGGCTATATCCTTTCGGAAGACCCGACATACATAACCACATACAACAACGCAAGAAGCCTTATCCGTCATATTGACCGTGACGAGCTTCTTCAGGTGCTTGTTAAATCTTATCTCGGCGAATAAGAATATAATGTGCGTTATGGATTATTCTGTAACGCATTTTTTATTTTTCTATCCAAATTGAGATGAAATTGTAACCATTCCGTAGTTTTATTCCGGCAGATTTTATGCTATTATATACTTGTGATAAAAAATAAAAGACTTCAAAAAATAAAATTGTCCCTTCGGAAATTTTATTTGGAGGTCGCTTATGTTTAAAAAAATTATCACGGTAGTTGTATCAGCAGCTTTTGCTGTGTCGGCTGCGGCTCTTACCGCATCTGCGGAGGAGCTTGACAGAACCTCTCACGGTTACGGACAGGGTACAGAGGTCGATGAGAACAATCGTCCCACAGGCGCAGAGATGTTCAATGACGATTTCGGGCAATACGGCTGTTATGCAATGCTTGAGGACAACGGTGAGATTTATCTTACCTTTGACCAGGGCTATGAAAATGGCTACACTGAGCCTATCCTTGACACGCTTAAGGAGAAGAACGTAAAGGCGGTTTTCTTCCTTACAGGTGACTACGCAGAGCGCAATGAAAAGCTTGTAAAGCGTATGCTTGATGAGGGACATATTATCGGAAATCACGGTATGAAGCACGCTTCGCTTCCGACACTTACCGACGAACAGGTTAAAACGGAAATTATGTCACTGCACGATTTCGTCAAGGAAAAATACAATTATGAAATGACTTTATTCAGACCGCCATGCGGTGAATATTCGGAACAGTCAATGGCTGTGTGCAACGAGCTTGGCTATAAAACCCTGCTCTGGAGCTTCGCTTATCCCGACTGGGACGTAAATAACCAACCCGACCCGACTGCGGCTTACGAAAAGGTTACAAAGGCTGCACACGGCGGCGGAATTTTTCTCCTGCACAGCGTTTCCTCAACCAATGCGGAAATTCTCGGCAGGGTTATCGACAGCCTGAAGGAACAGGGATACACCCTGACAACTCCAAAGGTTTAATTACGCTTTTCAAGGGATTAATCTCCCTTTGAAGTTCTGATTTGCTGATGCAGACGGCAAATCGCTGAACTCCTTGTTTTTCTTTATTTATTTCAGGCGGAGCAGCACTAACTGTTCCGCCGCTTTTCTTTTTGTTGCAAAACACAATACATTGTGGTAAAATATAGGTATAACTTTAACGGAGGGACGTCTATGAAAAAAACTTTTTTAGTTATGAGTTTGTGCACGTTAATGCTCTGCAGCTGCGCATGTGAACCTCAGGCAGCAGAAATGGAAACCTTTATAATGGAGGATACTTACACGATCGGAACCACAGGACCGGAATTAAAGGAGATTGAGGAAACTTTGACCGAGAAAACAACTGATGAAGCAGTGCAGGAAACAACTGCTGAACAGACGACAGACACAACAGCGGAAACTACGAAAAATCCATATATAGAGTATGTTGAGGGGTTCTATATCAATATTGCAAATCCATATGAGCAGTGGCATTTTTTCGGGGATGGAACATTCAGATTTGCAGGTCAGGAGCTTACCTACAATGTGCAGGAAAAGGATTACCAGATACGCCTTATAATCAGTGACGGACGTGAATATGACGTGCTTATAGGGTATGACAACAGCCTGACGCTTTCCTCCGATGACGGAGAGATAATTGAACTCTACGAGGAGGGCAGCGAAAAGGTCATTGAAGTCCGTGAAAAGCGCAGGCTTTACACGGAAAAGGCCGATTTGTTCGAGAGATTTCCTGATGAAAGCGGCTGGATGGAAGATTGCGACTACGGTGATATTCCATTCCTTGCTGATGCGGATTACATAGAGAAATCCCTTATTGAGGGACTTTTCCTCGTCAGCACACCTGAGGAGCTTGCAAGCTTCAATTACTATGTGAATACTTCACCATTTGGTGAACTGCTTTTCATGCAGCTGCAGAACGACATAGACCTTTCAGGCTATCGCTGGGCACCTATGGGCTGGTATGGCGGAAAATATGATTGTCCGTTTGTCTGCATGGTTGACGGTAACGGTTACTCCATAAAGAATATGACGATTGATTATAACAGAGGTTCAGTCGGCTTTATCGGTTGGGAAACAGGCTGTGCAGTGTACAACATCACATTTGAAAACGCAAGTGTAAGCGGCGGGTCAATGGTCGGAATCATCACAGGTCAGGCTATCGGCGGTTATTACGAAAACTGCCACGTCAGCGGTACAGTAAAAGGTTCTTCGGCAGGGTCAATGATTGGACACGCCGCAACAGACCGTCTTATTGACTGTACGGCAGAGGCTGTTGTAAACGGTGAACCTTTTGAGTTCCTTACATGGAACGATAAGGAAAAGAGTGAAATTGTAATTGAAAATCCTGTTGAGATTACCATTGATGATACATACACAGTAACCCGTCCCGAGGTTGAGGGATATACAAATCTCGGTTGGCTGATTGAAAAGGACGGTATGCAGGTGCTTCACCGCAATGCTGAAAATGAACTCAGCTATCAGTATTTCGGACATGACCCCGGTGTGTATACAGTATGTCTTACCGCGTGGGTTGACGGTCAGTATGTTCCTATAAGCAATATAATTGAATACACTATTGATTGAAAAAACGGCACTTCTTTCGTAGAAGTGCCGTTTTTGTCAGCTGTTAAAATATTTTCTTTTTATTCTGCGTATAACAAAAAACGCTGAAACAGCGGCAAGTACGCCAACGGAAATGTTGCTGACAAGCATGACAATTCCCGCACTTTCACTTCCGAGGTCGGTGTAGTTCTGCAAGTACCAGAGAACAGGCACACGGAACACGAAAATTCTTGCCACATTAAGCATAAGTGTAAGCTTTGTGTAGCCGTAGCCGTAAAAAAGCGCCATAACCGCCGCATTTATTCCGAGAGTAAGCATGCCGAGAATTTCATATTGAGTAACGTCCTTGATAAGCTGTTTAAAGGCTTCATCGCCTCCTGCAAAAAGTCCGCAGACCCAGTCAAAGTTCAGCAGGATAATAGCCATGAAAAATCCGCCAATTGCAAGATTTATGATAAGCGTTTTGTAAAATGCGTCAAGGGCACGGTCGTGTCTGCCTGCGCCGATGTTCTGACTGATTATAGAAGCACCGCCCTCCTGAAATCCGTTCTGAAGGGTTGTGGCAATGCCACCGATGTTGTTTGATACGCCAAGTGCACCGACAGTTGAGTCGCCGTATTCAGTGCACATTGAGTTGACGATAAGCTTGCCGTAAGCAAATGCTGCACGTTCAACAGCAGCAGGAAATGAGGTTTTCAGCATAGGCAATGCGACTTCTTTTCTGAAGCTTACCGCTGAAATTGAAAAACCGAATGGGCTGTCCTTTTCGGTCATGTTGCGTATTGCAAACAACGAGAATACACCGTTGGAAATAAGCGTAGCAATAGCTATGGTAACAACAGTTCCGTCAAGTGCATAAACGAAAAGTGCAGTAAGTGCAAGCTTGATAATAAGCACAAGAACATTCAGCCGCAGTATAAGCCGTGAGTTGCCCCTCGCACGTTCGACAGCTATGTAAACCGAGTTGAAAAAGTTCAGCACAATCGCTGCAAGTTCAACAGTGAAATACTGCACACCATCGGCAATCATGGTTTCAGTTGTGCCGTTAAGCCGCAGAAAACTTTCTGCAAAGGGTATAATCATAAGCACAAGCAAGCTGATGATTCCACAGATTGCGTAAACTGTACTGACACGTTTTTTTACAAGAGTGTAATTTCCCGCACCGTATGCCTCACTTATTTTCATACCGCCGCCTATGGAAAGTCCCGTACCTGCGGCGGAAATAAGGAAACTTATCTGGGATATGTATGCAATCGAAGAAACAGCGCCCGTGCTTATGTGTGAAGCCATAATCGTGTCAAAAATCTTGAATATGTGCATCAGTCCCTGGTATGCCATAAGCGGCACAGAAACATACATTATCACACGCCACATATTTCCGTTGAGGGCAAATTCGCGGAAAGCACTGTCCTTATCTGAAAGTTTTGTTTTAAGTTCTGCCATAAAGACTCCTCAGACATAACACAAAACACCGCTTAAAAACGTTGGAAGCTGTGAGGTGTCAGAAAAGCGGTAACGTTTTTAACGGTGTTTGCATTAACATAATTTATCAGCTGAAATTGAAATAATTCTTTGCGTTGCGGTAGGAGATGTCGGATACGATTTCACCGAGTATTTCCATGTTATCAGGGAATTCGCCGTTTTCAACAAGTTCTCCGAAAAGGTCGCAAAGGATACGTCTGAAATATTCGTGACGTGTGTAGGAAAGGAAGCTTCTTGAGTCTGTAAGCATTCCAACAAAGCCGGCAAGATAACCGAGATTTCCGAGAGAAATAAGCTGGTCGCGCATACCTGTCTTGTGGTCGTTGAACCACCATGCAGAGCCATGCTGAATTTTGCTTACTGCTTCTGAACTCTGGAAGCAGCCGAGAATTGTTCCGATAGCCTGATTATCATTAGGGTTAAGACTGTAAATAATTGTCTTAGGAAGATTTCCACCGATTTCGAGAGCGTTGATAAAATCAGCAGCCTCGGAGGACGGAGCATAGTTGTTGATACAATCAAAACCTGTATCAGGACCGAGCTTTTCGTACATACGTGTATTGTTGTCGCGCTTAGCACCATAGTGGAGCTGCATAACCCATCCGCGCTTGCAGTATTCACCGCCGCAGAAAATCATGAACATAGTCTTGTAACGTTTTACATCATCAGCAGAAATTGTTTCTCCGCTGAGTTTTCTGCTGAAAATTGCTTCGATTTCATCATCGGAAGCAGGTGCATAGTAAACATATTCAAGAGCATGGTCAGAAACACAGCATTTCATTTCGCTGAAGAAATCCATTCTCTTTGCAAGAGCTTCCTTCAGTGCCTTGAAGCTGTCAATCTTAATGCCGCTTACTTCTGAAAGCTTGTTGATATAATCAGCGAAATCAGGCTTTTCAATGTTCATAGCCTTATCAGGACGCCATGCAGGGTATACCTTTGTTTCAAAGCTTGTATCAGCGGCAATCAGCTTGTGCCATTCAAGTGAATCAACAGGGTCATCGGTTGTGCAGATAACTTCTACACCTGACTGCTTTATAAGACCTCTTACGGTCATATTGTCCTCAGCAAGCTTCTTGTTGCAGAGATTCCATACTTCCTCAGCAGTGTTGCCGTTGAGCACGCCCTCGTAGCCGAAGTAGCGCTGAAGTTCAAGGTGACTCCAGTGAAGGAGTGGATTTCCGATTGCTTTTCCAAGCACCTCAGCCCATTTCTGGAACTTTTCACGGTCGGAAGCATCGCCTGTGATATATTTTTCTTCAACTCCTGCCGAGCGCATAAGACGCCATTTGTAATGGTCGCCGCCAAGCCATACCTGAGTGATGTTTTCGAACTTTCTGTCCTCGGCAATTTCCTTAGGATTGATGTGGCAGTGGTAGTCGATAATCGGCTGTTTTGCAGCATAGTCATGGAAAAGTGTTACAGCCGCAGGTGTTGACAGGAGAAAGTCCCTGTCCATGAATTTCTTCATTGCAATTCAGTCCTTCCTGTTAATTTTTTATTGTAAAAGCAGTTGTTTTACGTTCTATAACTTCTGCTGAGAAAACGGTTTTCTTCGGCATTGACTTGTCCTCGGAGAAAACGCTCATAAGTGTTGAAACGCAGTGTTTGCAAAGTGTTTCAAGCTTATTGTCAACAGAAGTAAGTTCAGGGTCACAGCATTCTGAAATATCAAAATTGTTGTAGCCTGTTACAAAAATGTCCTCGGGGATGGACAGACCGGCTTCCCTGGCATATTTGAGTACACCTACAGCAAGAATGTCATCTGATGTAATCACACCGTCAAAGAAAATATTTTTCTTCACAAGTGATGCAATTGCTTTTTTTACATCATTGAGCGTGATATTGTGAGAATCAATAAAGTATATATGATTTTCCTGAACAGGAATTCCAGAATCCTTGAGTGCATTGCGGAAGCCCTGAAGCTTTCTTTTGCCGCTGTAGGAAAGGGAATTGTAAAGATAAATAAGTTTTTTCCTGCCGCTTTTGATAAAGCTTCTGGTAACCTCATATATGGCAGTTGTATCATCGCACAGTGTACTATACACATTAGGAGCATTGAGCTCACCGTTCACAAGCATTACAGGTACGGTTTCAGCTGCATTGATTATGTATCTGTTGAATTCATCGTTGGTTTCAACATAATTTGAACCTACCATTATAACAGCATCAACTCTTTTGGAAATGAGCATGCTCATGCTTTTTTCCTTGTCCTCGTGCCTGTAGCCTGTGCAGGAAAGGAGAGAATCGTAGCTGTTCTTTCTGAGTTCCTGTTCAATATGGTAAACGGCACGTGCAAGATAAGGGTCGGAGCAATCAGCACACATTATACCGATTGTTTTCATTGTATTAAGGCCAAGACCCCTTGCAAAAACATTAGGAGTGTAGCCCAGTTCATCAATAGCGGCAAGAACCTTTGCACGTGTTTTTTCACTTACATTTGAACTGCCGTTTATAACACGTGAAACGGTTGCAATTGAAACCCCCGTTTTGTTGGAAATATCATAAATGTTCACATCAGTAATCCTTTCTTCATGAAAAATTGCATTGGTAAATCTTAAGAAAGTTAATCTGTAAAATCATGTAAGTGTTTACATCTATTCGATAAATATTATAAACCAGCCGTGTAACAAAATCAAGTATATTTTGCTAAGTTTGTTCATAAGTGCCAAAAGATATTCACATTTGTTGTGATTGTACATGAAAATGCAAATAAAATGTTGACAAACGGTTACGGCGAGGGTATAATTTGAATTGTAAGCATTTACATTGATGTGCCAAATCAATACAAATGATAAATTCTTCACCATCTTCTTCCAAACGATGTTGCGAACGCGCAATCTATAGAAAAGCAGTAGATTGCGCTGCTTGCACATCACAATTTGTAAGCGCTTACAGATTAATCGTAATCAGATACAACAAAAAGAGGGTAAGTGCATTGAAAACAATAAATGAAGTTGTTACAGAGAAAAAAGAACGTCCCGTGAAAGTGCTTCAGTTCGGAGAGGGCAACTTTCTCAGAGCGTTTGTAGACTATATGATAGATATCATGAACGACGAAACCGACTTCAACGGAAGCATCGTTCTTGTTAAGCCGATTGAATTCGGTACTATAGAACAGTTTGAAAAGCAGAACAATCTTTATACAGTTTATCTGAGAGGTCTTGAAGGCGGCAAGGAAACTATAAAGAAAAGAACTGTCACAAGCGTAAGCAAGACGGTTGCAGCTTATGAGAATTACGATGAGTATGCTGCGTACGCAAAGCTTGAAAGCCTCCGCTTCATTGTTTCAAACACAACAGAAGCTGGAATCGTGCTTAACCTTGATGACAAGCTTGAGATGAATCCGCCGTCAAGCTATCCTGCAAAGCTTACAAAGTTTCTTTATGAAAGATATACACATTTTAATGGTGACAAGAGCAAGGGTCTGGTAATGCTTCCTGTTGAGCTTATCGACAACAACGGTAAGGAACTCGAAAAATGCGTCAAGGCGCTGGCTGAAAGCTGGAAGCTGGAAAGCGGATTTGTTCAGTGGCTTGATGAAGCGTGCGTCTTCGCAAGTACGCTGGTTGACAGAATTGTTACAGGCTATCCAAGAGATGAAGATACAAAAATCTTCGAAGAATTCGGTTACGAGGATAAGCTCATTGTCACAGGCGAACTTTTTGCACTGTGGGTAATTGAGTCCGATAAGGACATCAGCGGTGAGCTTCCGTTTGAAAAGGCAGGACTTCCTGTTATCTTCACTGATAATCACAAGCCTTACAAACAGCGTAAGGTTCGTATCCTGAACGGTGCGCATACATCATTCGTTCTTGCATCCTACCTCGCAGGCAACGATTATGTAGGTCAGTCAATGGACGACGAAATCGTGTTCAGTTTTATGAAGAAGACAATCTTCGACGAGGTTATTCCAACGCTTGACCTTCCCGAAAGCGAGCTTCTGGAATTTGCTGAAGCGGTTATCGACAGATTTAAAAATCCGTTTATCAAGCATTCTCTGCTGGCTATATCACTCAACAGCGTTTCCAAGTGGAAAGCAAGATGTATGCCAAGCTTTACAGAATACATAAACAGAAAGGGTCAGCTTCCTGGGCATCTGACATTCTCACTTGCTTCACTGATTGCTTTCTACAACGGCAGTGAAATCCGAAACGGTGTTCTTATAGGAAACCGTGACGGTGCTGAATACGAAATCAAGGATGATAAGTTTGTACTTGATTTCTTTGCGGCAAACTCAAAGCTTCCTGCTGATGAGCTTGCAAAAGCAGTTCTTTCCAATACAGACTTCTGGGGTACAGACCTTGCACAGTATGAAGGCGTGCTCGAAAATGTAGGTAACTACATTTCTGATATAAGAAGCCTTGGAATGAGAAAGGCGCTTGAAAAGAATTTCGGATAAGGAGTTCATAACGTGGAAATTATCAGGATAAACGACAACGATAATGTTGCGGTTGCGGTCAAGGCAATAAAGAAGGGCACCGTAGTGACTGTAGGCGGCAAGAATATTGAAGTGCTTCAGCGTATTCCCGCAGGACACAAAATTGCAATTGAGCCTATCAAGGACGCAACACCAGTTGTAAAGTACGGCTATCCGATAGGCAATGCCACAGCAGATATCTTACCGGGCGAATGGGTACATACACATAATCTTAAAACTGCCCTTTCAGGTCTGGTTGACTATAACTATGAGCCTTCCAAGCACCGCAGAAAGCCTCCTGTTGAGGATATTGCACCTCTCCAGTACAATGGTTTTCTCCGTCCCGACGGAAGTGTTGGTACAAGAAACGAAATTTGGATTGTACCGACAGTTGGCTGTGTAAACGGAATTGCAGGTGCACTTGAAAAGAAAGCGGCGCACCTTGTAAGCGGCTCAATTGAAGCAATCGCTTCTTTCACACATCCTTACGGCTGTTCACAGCTTGGTGAGGACCAGGAAAATACAAGAAAAATTCTTTCCGATATCGTAAACCATCCGAATGCAGGCGGTGTGCTTGTACTTGGACTTGGCTGCGAGAATACGGGAATTGAAATCCTCAAGGAATACATCGGTGAGTACGATGAAAGACGTGTCAAGTTCCTGAAATGTCAGGACTTCGAGGATGAAATTGAGGAAGGTATGAAGCTTCTGGCAGAGCTTGCTGAATACGCAGGAAGCTTTGAAAGAACAAAGGTAGGCGCAGGCAAGCTTGTTGTAGGTCTTAAATGCGGCGGCTCGGACGGCTTCTCGGGAATTACAGCAAATCCGCTGGTCGGCAGATTTTCCGACCTGCTGGTTGAACAGGGCGGTACAACAATCCTTACGGAAGTACCCGAAATGTTCGGTGCTGAAACAATCCTGATGAACAGGGCAAAGGACGAGCAGACATTCGATAAGACAGTTGACCTTATCAACAACTTCAAGTGTTACTACGAAGCGGCTGGTCAGCCGATTTATGAAAATCCGTCACCTGGTAATAAAGACGGAGGCATTTCCACCCTCGAGGACAAATCTCTCGGCTGTACACAGAAATCCGGTACAAGCGAAGTAAAGGGAGTTCTTGAGTATGGCGAAAGAGTTACCGAAAGCGGTCTTAATCTTCTCTCCGCACCTGGTAATGACCTTGTAGCTTCAACAGCCCTTGCGGCTTCAGGTGCACAGATTATCCTGTTCACAACAGGCAGAGGCACACCGTTTGCTTCACCTGTTCCAACAATCAAGATTTCAAGCAATACGCCTCTTGCGGACAAGAAATCCAATTGGATTGACTTCAACGCAGGACCTATTGCAGAAGATAAAACCATTGACGACCTTGCGGGACTTCTTCTTACATACGTTCTTGAAGTTGCTTCGGGACGAAAGGTAAAGAGTGAGGTTTACGGCTATCGTGATATGGCAATTTTCAAAAAAGGAGTAACATTGTAATGAATCCTGTTATCGAAGAAATTTCCAGAATAGGTATAGTACCTGTTATCGCTCTCGACGATGCAAAGGACGCTGAACCACTTGCAAAGGCACTTTGCGAAGGCGGTCTTCCATGTGCAGAGGTAACATTCCGTACAGCTGCTGCAGAGGACAGCATCAGAATCATGGCTGAAAAGTTCCCTGAAATGCTTGTTGGTGCAGGAACAGTACTCACAACAGAACAGGTTGACAGAGCAGTAAACGCAGGTGCAAAGTTCATCGTAAGCCCTGGTCTTAACCCAAAGGTTGTGGCTTACTGCACATCCAAGAATATCCCGATCGTTCCGGGTTGCGCAAATCCAAGCGATATCGAACAGGCTCTTGAGCTTGGTCTTGAAGTAGTAAAGTTCTTCCCTGCAGAAGCAGCTGGCGGACTCAATATGATCAAGGCAATGAGCGCACCTTACACTTCCGTAAAGTTCATGCCAACAGGCGGCATCAACGCAAACAACCTCATCGATTATCTCAACTTCGGTAAAATCGTTGCTTGCGGCGGCTCCTGGATGGTAAGCAAGGATATGGTTTCCGCAGGTGAGTTCGACAAGATTGCAAAGCTCACAAACGAAGCTGTAACAAAGATGCTCGGCTTTGAACTGAAGCACATCGGCATTAATGAAAGCGATGAAGCTTCTGCAGACAAGACAGCTGATATGTTCAGCGTATTCGGCTTCGATAAGAAGGCCGGCAACAGCTCAATCTTCGCAGGCACCGCAATCGAAGTTATGAAGGCTCCTTACCTCGGTAAGAACGGTCATATCGCAATCGGTACAAACTACATCGAACGTGCTGTATATCACCTCGAAAAGCGCGGTGTTGAGTTTGACAAGGAAACCGAAAAGCGTGACGCAAAGGGAAATCTCAAGGCTATTTATATAAAGGGTGAGTTCGGCGGCTTCGCTGTTCACCTTGTTCAGAAATAAGAAAGGGTTGATTGAAATGTCCAAAAAGGTTGTAACCTTCGGCGAACTTATGCTCAGACTTGCTCCAGAGGGATATTACAGATTTGTTCAGGCTGAAAAGTTCGGAGCAACATACGGCGGCGGTGAAGCAAACGTTGCAGTTTCCCTCGCAAACTACGGCTACGACGCAAAGTTCGTAACAAAGCTTCCTAAGCACGAAATCGGTCAGGCAGCTGTAAATTCTCTCAGAAAATACGGCGTTGACACATCATATATCGCACGCGGCGGCGACAGAGTTGGTATCTACTTCCTTGAAAAGGGTGCTTCCCAGCGTCCTTCAAAGGTTATCTACGACAGAGCAGGTTCCTCCATCTATACAGCTTCCGCTTCCGACTTCAACTGGGACGAAATCTTCGATGGTGCAGAATGGTTCCACTTCACAGGTATCACTCCGGCACTGAATGATGACGTTGCTGCAATCTGCCTCGAAGCTTGTAAGGCTGCAAAGGCAAAGGGTGTAATGATAAGCTGCGACCTCAACTACCGCAACAAGCTCTGGTCCAAGGAAAAGGCAGGACAGGTAATGGGTGAGCTTTGTAAGTATGTTGACGTTTGTATCGCTAACGAGGAAGACGCAGGCGACGTATTCGGCATCAAGTCCGAGGGTACTGACGTTTACGCAGGCGAGGTAAACCACGAGGGTTACAAGTCTGTTGCAAAGCAGCTTGCTGACCGCTTCGGCTTCAAGAAGGTTGCAATCACACTCCGTACATCAATTTCCGCTAACGACAACAAGTGGGCAGCAATGCTCTACGACGGAAATGACTACTACTTCAGCAAGAGCTATCTCATGCACATCGTTGACCGTGTAGGCGGCGGCGACAGCTTCGGCGGCGGACTTATCTATGCTTGCCTCGAAGGTATGGAACCACAGCAGATTATCGAATTTGCAGTTGCTGCAAGCTGCCTCAAGCACAGCATCGAAGGCGACTTCAACATGGTTTCTGTTGATGAGGTCAAGAAGCTTGCAGGCGGCGACGCTTCAGGCAGAGTTCAGAGATAAGCAAAGGAGATAAATTAAAATGGCAATGGAACTCAGAACAGCAGCGTCCCCTAAGGACGTTAAGCACTACGATACAACAAGACTCCGTGAGGAGTTTCTCATCAGCGACCTTTTCAAGGTTAACGAAATAAAGACAGTTTACAGTCACATCGACAGAATTATAGTCGGTTCAGCAGTTCCTTCAGGTAAGGCACTCGTTCTTACAGCAGGTGAAGAAATCCGCGCAGAATACTTCCTCCAGAGAAGAGAAATGGGCGTAATCAACATCGGCGGCAAGGGCAGGATTACAATTGACGGAACGGTTTACGAGCTTGGCTACAAGGACGGCATCTACATCGGTATGGGTGCAAAGGACATCACTTTTGAAAGCGACGACGCAGACGAACCTGCAAAGTTCTACTTCAACAGTGCTCCTGCTCATAAGACTTACCCGACCGTACTTATCACACCTGATTCTATCAAGCCTGAGAACAAGGTTGAGCTTGGCTCACTTGAAGAATCCAACCACAGAGTTATCAACAAGTACATTCTTCCGGGACAGGTTGAAAGCTGTCAGCTGGTAATGGGTATGACTTCTCTCAAGCCGGGCAGCGTTTGGAACACAATGCCTTGTCACACACACGACAGAAGAATGGAAGTTTACCTCTACTTTGAGCTTACAGACGATTCAGTAGTATTCCACTATATGGGCGAGCCAACTGAAACACGCCACATCGTTATGAGAAACGAAGAAGCAGTTATTTCACCAAGCTGGTCAATCCACAGCGCTTCAGGTACAAGAGCTTACACATTCATCTGGGGTATGGTTGGTGAAAATCAGGCATTCGACGATATGGACCCTGTTGCAATGCAGGATCTCAAGTAATAGGGAGGAAAGTTGAAAATGAATTTTTCCGAACAGTTTTCACTTAACGGCAAGATTGCCCTCGTAACAGGTGCTTCTTACGGAATAGGTTTTGCAATCGCAGAGGCAATGGCTTCCGCAGGCGCAACAATCGTATTCAACGACATCAGGCAGGAGCTTGTTGACAAGGGTCTTGAAGCATACAAGGCAAAGGGCATTGATGCAAAGGGTTACGTTTGCGACGTAACAAACGAAGAAAAGGTAAACGAACTGATTGCGAAAATTGAAAAGGAAGTCGGCGTAATCGACATCCTTGTAAACAACGCAGGCATTATCAAGAGAATTCCAATGTGCGAAATGTCCGCAGCTGAATTCAGACAGGTAATTGACGTTGACCTGAACGCTCCGTTCATTATGGCAAAGGCTGTAATTCCTTCTATGATCAAGAAGGGTCACGGTAAGATTATCAACATCTGCTCAATGATGTCTGAGCTTGGACGTGAAACAGTTTCCGCTTACGCTGCTGCAAAGGGCGGACTTAAGATGCTCACAAAGAATATTGCTTCCGAATACGGCAAGGATAATATCCAGTGTAACGGCATCGGTCCAGGTTACATCGCAACACCACAGACCGCTCCGCTGAGAGAACCTCAGGCAGACGGTTCAAGACATCCGTTTGACAGCTTCATTATTGCAAAGACACCTGCTGAAAGATGGGGCAACCCTGAAGATCTTGGCGGTCCTGCAGTGTTCCTTGCATCCGATGCTTCAAACTTCGTAAATGGTCACATCCTTTACGTTGACGGCGGTATCCTCGCTTACATCGGTAAGCAGCCGTAACCAATCGTATCCAATACAGTCGGAGAACTGTATACAATATATTTTTATTAATAAAGGAGAAATTTATTATGCGTATGATGAAAAAGGTACTCGCAGGTATTATGGGTGTAGCAATGCTCGCTTCTATGACAGCTTGCGGCAATGGTGGTACAACAGACAATGGCGGCGCTGCTGACAACGGCGGTGCAGCTGCTGATAACGGCGGCGCAGCAGCTGAAACAGTTGCAGGTGCAAGCGAAGGTCCTGTAACCCTCAAGTTCTCTTGGTGGGGCGGCGACTCCAGACACGAAGCTACACAGAAGGCTGTTGACGCTTTCATGGCTAAGTATAACAACATCACAGTTGAAACAAACTTCGGTGCATGGTCCGGTTGGGAAGATTCCATGTCCACAGCATTCTATGCTGGCACAGCTCCTGATGTAAACCAGGTTAACTGGAACTGGATTTCCAACTACTCTGCTGACGGCAGCATCTTCCTTGATATGAACAAGGTTTCTGATACATTTGACCTTACACAGTATGATCAGGCTGCTCTTGATCAGTGTACAGTTGCAGGCGAACTCCAGGCTATCCCTGTTTCCATGACAGGCCGTATCTTCTACTGGAACGAATCCACATTTGAAAAGGCTGGTATCGCTACACCTAAGACACTTGAAGAACTCTACGCTGCAGGCGAAACATTCAAGACAGTTCTTGGTGATGATTACTACCCACTCGCACTCGGTGAATACGACAGAGCTATCCTCTGCGTTTACTACCTCGAATCCGTATATGGCAAGCCTTGGGTAACAGACGGCAAGCTCAACTACACTGCTGAAGAAATTGCTACAGGTCTCCAGTTCATGGAAGAACTCGAAGCTAAGCACGTTATCCCAACAGTTGCTACAATCCTCGGCGATGGTGCTGAATCCCTCGATAAGAACCCTAAGTGGATGGAAGGCAAGTATGCTGGTATCTTCGAATGGGATTCCTCTGCTACAAAGTTCGGTGGCGCTCTTAACGAAGGCCAGAACTTCATCGTAGGTGAATACATGAAGGATATGGGCGAATACCAGGGCGGCTTCTCCAAGGTTTCCCTCGCATTTGCTATTACAGAAAATACAAAGTATCCAACAGAATCTGCTATGCTTATGCAGTACCTCCTCAATGATCCAGAAGGTTCCGCAATCATGGCTTCCGAACGTGGTATCCCACTCAGCAAGGCTGCTAACAAGACTTGTATGGATCAGGGCCTCCTCAACGAGATGGTTGCAGAAGCTAACGGCAAGGTACTTGCTTGGGTAGACTTCCCACTCGATACACAGTTCGAAAACTCCAAGCTCAAGGGTGCTCCAGACGGCGTTTACTACGACGTATTCGGCGGCCTCAGCTACGATGAGTACACAGTTGATGAAGCTGCTAAGATTCTCGTAGACGGCGTTACAGCAGTTCTCGAAGGTTAATTAGACAACCCCCTTTCATCTCTTCTCATTATTAATACCGGCAATCTCACCGTCCTGAAAAGGACGGTGAGGATAATGTCGGATAGGAGTTAACTATGTCAGAGTTAAATTATATCAGCAATTTTTTAAAAAATTACCAGCATTACAAAACCTACTGGAATTATGAAGATGGCTGCGTGCTTATGGGATGTCAGCAGCTTTATCAGGCAACAGGAGATAAATATTATCTCGAATTTATTCTTGAATATATCGATCCCCTCATTGATGAGGATGGTACAATTACGAATTTCGAATTCGGCAAGCACAATATTGACGGCTTCAATGCAGGAAAAATTCTGTACCTTGCATATGAAGAAACAGGTATAACAAAGTACAGAAAAGCAATTGATTTCTTAATCCGTAATCTTATGGAACAGCCAAGAACAAAGGAAGGAAACTTCTTCCACAAGGCTATTTATCCAAACCAGGTTTGGCTTGACGGACTCTATATGGCTCAGCCGTTTTATATGGAGTACGAAACCAAATACAATAAAAAAGAAAATTACAATGACATGCTGAATCAGTTCAGAAATGTCAGAAAATATATGTATGACCCTGATAAGAAGCTTTATTATCATGGTTATGACGAAGCAAAAATCCAGCCATGGGCAAACAAGGAAACAGGTCTTTCACCGAATTTCTGGCTTCGCTCAATGGGGTGGTATTTAATGGCTCTTATTGACGTAATTGATAATATGTCCGAGGAAATTTATGAGCAGTACCGTGAATACTGTGACCTGTTCAAGGAAGCAATTGACGGTATCCTGCAGTACCAGGACAAAAAGACAAAGCTTTTCTATCAGGTTATCGACCATGCGGAAACTGAAGGAAATTACACCGAAACTTCAGGTTCTTCAATGGTTGCCTATGCTGTAATGAAAGCAGCAAGACTCGGCGTGATAAGCTGTGAAAAGTATGCAGAGAAGGGCATCGAAATTTTCGACGGAATTGTTAATGAGAAACTGGATGAAGACAAGCAGGAACTGACAGACATATGCTGGGTTGCAGGACTTGGTCCCGGTGAACAGCGTGACGGAAGCGTTGAGTATTATCTTTCCGAAAAGATAGTTTCCAACGACTCCAAGGGCGTCGGACCTTTTATGATGGCTTACGCTCAGAAGCTTATGCTTCAGAAAAGCTTATAAGTATTGGGGAGGATATCATGGCAGCTGAAAAAAATATTGACACAACTTATACCGAGCCAAGTAAACTGCGTAAATTTGCAAGAAGAAATATCGGATTTCTTTTTATCGTAGTGTGGCTCTTCGGTTTTCTGGTTTTCAGAATGTACCCGTTCATCTCATCACTCTATTACAGCTTTACGGACTTTCACCTTTTTAAAGGCGTCAATGAGTTCGGTCTGATGAACTATCAGGAGATTTTCTCAAACAACAAGATTATGAGTTCGTTGGGAATCACATTCTCCTACGCATTTATCACCGTACCGCTTAAACTGGCGTTTGCGCTCTTTATTGCGTACATCCTTAATTACAAAATCAAGGGCGTAAGTATTTTCAGAACAGCATACTACATTCCATCAATCCTTGGTGGTTCTGTAGCAATCGCAGTTCTTTGGAAAGCTTTGTTCCGTGATGAAGGTCTTATCAATGCAGTAATCAGAGCATTCGGCGGTGAGGGTGTAAACTGGCTTGCTGAGCCTGATTATGCACTGTTTATCATCTCACTCCTGAGAGTATGGCAGTTCGGTTCTGCAATGGTACTTTTCCTCGCAGCACTTAAGGGCGTTTCCCAGGATTTGTACGAAGCAGCAACAATCGACGGCGCAAGCAAGGCAAGACAGTTCTTCAGCATCACAGTTCCGCTGATTACTCCTGTTGTATTCTATAACCTTGTTACACAGCTTTGTCAGGCATTCCAGGAATTCAACGGTCCATACATTATCACACAGGGTGGTCCAAGAGGTGCAACAACACTCTTCTCGCTCCTCATCTACAACAGAGCGTTCCAGGATTACGAAATGGGTATGGCAAGTGCTATGGCATGGGTACTCTTCGTTATCGTAATGGTTCTCAGCCTTATCGCATTCATAAGCCAGAAGTTCTGGGTTTACTACGGCGACGAGAAGTAAGGGGGTTACTATATGAATTATACACAGAAGCAAAAGGTTGGTACAGTATTAAAATATGTAATCCTTATTGTTGTCGGATTTATCATGGTTTATCCGCTCGTCTGGATGGTCGGTGCAACCTTTAAGACCAACAATGAAATTTTCAGCAATCTTACACCGTTTACTGCTCATCCGACACTTGACGGTTATAAGAATGCAATGAATGACTACGGCGGAAGCATCAATATCTTCAAGGCTATGTTCAATACATACAGCTACGTTCTTCCGAAGGTTATATTCACAGTTATTTCCGCAACACTTACAGCATATGGTTTCGGACGTTTCAACTTTGTCGGCAGAAATGCACTCTTTGCAGCCCTCATGGCAACACTTTTCCTGCCACAGGTTGTAATGAATGTACCTCAGTTTATTCTTTACAACAACTTCGGTTGGGTCGACTCTCCGATTTATCTCCCACTTATCATTCCATCACTCTTTGCATTTGATACATACTTTGTATTCATGCTTATTCAGTTCCTCAGAGGTATTCCGAGAGAACTCGACGAGGCAGCAACAATCGACGGCTGTAACGCAATGCAGACCCTCATCATGGTTATCTGTCCGATGCTCAAGCCGGCAATCGTAAGCTGTGCACTCTTCCAGTTCATGTGGTCCTCAAACGACTATATGGGTCCTCTGCTCTACGTTAAGACACCTTCACATTATCCTGCTGCAATCTTCGTTCGTCTTTCTATGGACGCAGACACAGGTTTTGACTGGAACCGTGTACTTGCAGTATCTCTTATCTCCATTATTCCTTCTCTCGTAGTATTCTTCTGTGCTCAGAAGCAGTTCATTGAAGGTATTTCCGCAGGTAGTGTAAAGGGTTAATAGAAAAATCTTTAAGGCAGAGTCGTTGCTCTGCCTTAAAATTATATTACGAGGTATAAAATGAAAATAGAAATTACAAAAAAGGGCGCACGCTATGCAGTAGCAGATATAAGCGGTGCAGAAAAGTTTTCGGCAAATCTCAATGGTAAGGAAATTACCCTCGGTAACACCGTTAACTTTATCGGAGAGCTTTCTCCCGATACAGAATATGTCCTCAGGGTTTCATGCGGAAATGATGAAGCTGAAGCTGTTTTCCGTACCGAAAAGGAATTCGTTACTCTTGATGTAAGAAAATTCGGAGCAAAGGGTGACGGAGTAACTGACGATACAGTATTCATTCAGGCAGCAATAATGGCATGCCCTGAAAACAGCAGAGTTCTTGTTACAAAGGGAAAATATAAGGTTACAAGTCTTTTCATGAAAAGCGGAGTAAACCTTGAAATTGCAAAGGACGCGGAAATCGTTGCTGATAATGAACGCTTCAATCACCCGATTTTTGAGGGTATGACTCAAAGCTATGATGAGCAGAGTGAGTATAATCTCGGTACATGGGAGGGCAACCCACTCAAGATGTTTGCGGGAATTATTACCTGCCTTGATGCTGAAAACGTAACAATTTACGGCGAGGGTATAATCAACGGCAACGCTACTCACGAAGATTGGTGGTACAATGAAAAGGTAATGGTAGGTGCATTCCGCCCCCGTCTGCTTTTCATCAGCAGAAGTAAGCATGTCAGCGTTATGGGTCTTACCTTCAAGGATAGTCCATCATGGACAATTCACCCGTATTTCTCGGAGGATATTTCGCTTACAGCACTTAAAATCAACAATCCGCAGAACTCCCCGAACACTGATGGTATCGACGTTGAGTCCTGTAAGAACGTAAAGATTGAGGGCGTTCATTTTACTCTCGGCGACGACTGCATTGCCCTTAAATCAGGTAAAATCTATATGGCGAAAAAGTATGGCGTGCCATCGGAAAATATCCATATCCGCCGTTGTATAATGGAAAACGGTCACGGTGCAGTAACCGTCGGAAGCGAAATGTCAGCAGGTGTAAAAAACGTGCTTGTTGAGGATTGCGTTTTCAATAACACCGACCGAGGACTGCGTATCAAGACAAGACGCGGCAGAGGAGAAACCGCAATTATTGATAATGTTACTTTCAGAAATATTTCAATGAACGGCGTAAAAACTCCGTTTGTGGCAAACTGCTTCTATTTCTGTGACCCTGACGGCAGAACAAGCTATGTTCAGGACAGAAATCCGCACCCCGTTGATGAACGTACACCACATATAAAAAAGCTTTGCTTCGAGAATATCAACTGCGTTGACAGCCACTTTGCCGCAGCTTTCTTTATGGGTCTGCCTGAAAGAAAAATCAGCGAAATCGTGATGAAAAACGTGAATATTTCCTTTGCCGAAAATCCTGAAAAGGGTTATGCAGCAATGCTCTGTAACATTGATGAAATGTCAGGCAAGGGAATTATTGCCGAGAACGTTGAGAAGCTTACACTTGAAAATGTGAACATCAAGAATTGCAAGGGTGCAACAACCGAGTTTACCAATGTCGATGAAATAAAAGAAATGGGAGAATAACTATGCAGCTTGGAATAAGAGTACACGACGGCGAGAAGCTTCCTCTTGAACAGCTTCTTCCGATTCTCAGAAGCCGTGGGTTTGCCTGCGGTCATATAGCACTTTCAAAATCAATTTCCGAGGTAAGTACAGCGGTTTCTGCACTTACCCCTGGATTTGCAATGTATCTGAAAAAGCTTTTTACAAAAAATGAGCTGGATGTTGCCGTACTTGGCTGTTACCTCAATCTTGCAACACCTGACGAAGCGGCACTCCGTGCAAATCAGGAAAAATACCTGGCAAATATCCGTTTCGCTTCACTTATGGGATGCGGTGTTGTAGGCACGGAAACAGGTGCACCAAACAAGGAGTACAAGTATGAACCAGCTTGTCACACCGAGGAAGCATTGAATACGTTTATTACAAATCTCCGCCCCGTTGTTGAGTACGCTGAAAAAATGGGCGTAATAGTTGCAATTGAGCCCGTGTGGAAGCATATCGTCTGCAACCCGAAGCGTGCAAGACGTGTGCTTGATGAAATTTCTTCACCAAATCTGCAGATTATATTTGACCCGGTGAATTTGCTGTGCTATAATAATTATAATGAGAGAAACGAAATTTTTGCCGAGGCAATGGAGCTTCTCGGTAAGGATATTGCCGTTGTGCATATCAAGGACTTTATCGTCAAGGATAATGACCTTGTTTCTGTAGCGGCGGGGCACGGCGAAATGGACTACACTGAAATTATGAAGTTCATCAAGAAGGAAAAGCCGTTTATCCATGTTTCTCTTGAAAATACCGTTCCCGAAAATGCTGAGGAAGCAAGAAAGCTTATTCAGTCAATCTGGGAGCGTTCCTGATTTGGAAAGGAAGTATAGCATTGAAAATTTTCAGCATTGAAAACCCTGTGTTTGCCTTTATTTCAAGAGTAGGGGATATGTTTATCCTGTCGTTTATATGGCTTGTTGCAAGTCTGCCGATTTTTACAATCGGTGCGTCAACAACCGCTGCATATGACTGCGCATTCAAAATTATCCGTGCCCGTGATACGAATGTTGTTAAAGACTTTGTAAGGTCGTTCAGAAGTAATTTCAAGCAGTCAACAATCATTTTCCTTATCCTGCTTCCGATCGGTGCACTCATAGGCGTTGACCTGTGGTTCTGGTCGCAGCAGGAGGGAGATATGGCTTTTGTAATGAATGCCCTGAGTATTGGTATTGCTGCACTTTTTGCAGTAACATACCTGTATGTTTTTCCGGTGCAGGCTGTGTTTGAAAATCCTGTGAAGAAAACGCTGAAAACTGCTTTCCTTATGGCGGTAAGCAACTGGTGGAACAGTATATTGCTTATTGCAGCATGCATAGCGGTTTCCTATCTCTGCTATATATTCCCGATTGTGGGGTACGCTTTTCTCATTGTCGGAACAGGAACTTTCACAATGATTTTTGCCGTGCGGTTTCTTGTTGTGTTCAGAAAATACAACGCCGAGTTAATGCCCGACCGCCCCGAAGCATCCGACATGGATCCTATTGAGAAGCCAAAGGAAGAAAAGAAAAAAACGATAATCAAATCAAAGAAAAATAAAATTATAAGCTGAGAAAACCCGTGAGGAATTTTACTTTCCTCACGGGTTCTGTGCTTTCTGAAATTATTCTGTGGCTTCTTTTCCTTTTTCTTTGTCATAAATCTTTTTTGCATACATAATCATCACAGTTACAGAAGCAATAAGGTAAACCATCATCAGAATCATGGAAATTGTCCCATTGAAAATCAGCGATGTTATAACTGTAATAATACCGGCAATAACAAGTGCAAAACCACCGAAACGGTTGCTTTTGCTCCAGGTTACGTCATTGTACATGCTGTATGTACAGCGCAGACCGATTGTACCGTTAAGCTTTGTTTTGGGTATTACATTACCAAGAACAATAAAGAGAATACCCATTAAAATGCAGGTTATCTTTATAGAGTCAATTTCAACATTTGCAACGCTTAACTCTGTGCTTGTGCACGCTTTGTAAAGGCTGATGTACTGCATCACATTAAAAAATACCGTTATTGCAACAGCTGTAATGCCTATAACTTTCGCATTGTTTGCCGCTTCGGCACGCTGCTTTTCATCTTCAATGGTCTTGGATTTTTTACGGTAGTATGAGCAGATACATTCCCAGAAAATCGTAATTGCTATAATACATATCGGATAAATGAAGCTCTCATATTTTGAACCCCATCTGTCGATTTCACCTGCGAAATTATAGTGTGCAGGTATTTTGTCGGGCAAAAACTGAAACAAACACGCTGTTACTGCAAGGGGAAGAATTGCTAAAATCCATAAAAACTTTCTCATTACTCGTTACCTCCGAATTGCTTTACCCACAAAATCAACTCATCAAAAACCGACGTGTTGATTTCGTAATAAATATAGTTCTTGCTTTTGTACTCCATAACAAGGTCAGCGCCTTTCAACAGCTTCAGATGATAGGAAAGTGCCGCAGGGGTAACATCAAGCTTTTCGGCAATTTCACCTGCACTCATTCGCCCGTCTTTAAGCATTACAAGAATGTCACGTCTTTGCTTGTCTGAAAGCACTTTAAAAATATTCATTTCACTCATATACAACACCTATTTAAAGAATTCTTTAAATAGATTATAACAGACGCAAACGAGCTTGTCAAGAGGTATTTAAAAATATTTTTAAATACCTAAAAAACAGTGCCTCCGCATAAGCGAAAGCACCGTGAAAATATATTAAATATTGATTTTTATTCTTCCTCACGTTCTCTTGCAGTGCAGAGCTTGTAGTAATCGCCCTTCTTTGCCATAAGCTCGTCGTGAGTGCCGCACTCGGTAATTCCCTGATTTGCAACATACATAATCTTGTCGCAGTTTCGGATAGTGGAAAGACGGTGCGCAATGATAAATGATGTTCTGCCCTCAAGAAGTCTGTCAAGACCCTCCTGAAGAAGTTTTTCTGTTTTAGCATCGATGGATGATGTTGCTTCGTCAAGAACAAGAATTTTCGGGTCGCTGATAAGAGTTCTTGCAAAGGCAATAAGCTGTCGCTGTCCCTGTGAAAGAGTCGAGCCGCCCTCAGTGATTTCAGTGTCGTATCCCTTAGGAAATTCTCTGATGAATTCATCGGCACGGACCGTCTTACAAGCAGCAATGATTTCATCCATAGTTGCGTCAAGCTTGCCGTAACGGATGTTTTCTGCAATTGTACCGCTGAATACAACGCTGTCCTGAAGCATGATACCCATTTGTGAACGGAGCGAATTAAGTGTAACATCAGCAACATTATGACCGTCAATCTTTACCGCACCGCTGTTTACATCGTAGAAACGGGAAATAAGGTTTACGATAGTAGTCTTTCCTGCACCTGTAGGACCAACCAGTGCAACACTTTCACCCTTTTTGACGCTGAAAGAAAGGTCCTTGAGGATTATCTTGCTTTCATCGTAAGCAAATGTAACATTGTCAAAGTCAACATTGCCTTCAATTGCAGGAAGCGTTTCAGCATTTTCCTTGTCGTCCACCTTAACAGGTTCGTCAAGGGTTTCGAAAATTCGCTCAAGGTAGGAAACAGCATTGACAAAGTTGTTGAACATATTTGCAAGGTTCATAATCGGCTGCCAGAAGCGTCCCGCATAGCCTGACATAGCAACAATTGTACCAAGCGAAACTGATGCAGGACCAATAACAAGAAGTCCCACAAGGTAAATGGAGGCGCTGACAGTTACGGAAATTGTATCAACTGTAGGCCAGAGCAGGTTATTGTAAGTAACAGCCTTCATCCATTTTTCACGGTATGCCTCGGAGAGTCCGCTGAAAATTTCAGCATTTTCATCTTCACGGACGAAAAGCTGTGTAACCTTTACGCCGACAATACCTTCATGAAGATAAGCGTTAAGGTTGGAGCTTTTGTTTGAAACAGCCTGCCATGCCTTACGCTGTCTGTTCTTGATGAACATAATGAATGCCATGAGGAACGGTACACCAGCAAGAACAACAAGCGCCAGCTTCCAGTGCATTGCCAGCATAAATACAATAATGAAAACAATGTTGAACAGTTCAAGTACAAATGTGATAATACCGTTTGAAAGAGTATCGGAAACGCTGTTTACATAGTTGATGATTCTTACGAGAATTTTGCCGTGGGGACGGCTGTCGTAATACTCAAAAGAAAGCTTCTGCAGGTGCACAAACAAATCGGAGCGGATATCAAAAATGATGTCCTGACCAACTTTTGTCATAATTTTCGAACGTACTGTAGCAAGAATGATATTAACCACAATTGTAAGCAGAAAAAGACCTGCCCACATAAGAAGCAGCGGAATATTGCCGCTTGGGATAATCTTGTCAATTGCGTGCTGAGTTATAACAGGAGCAAAAAGACCGATTATAACAGCAAGTGCGCTGAGGGAAAGAGAAAGAATCATTCTCCATTTGTAGCGTCCTACATAAACCAGTGCACGTTTCAGGTGTCGTATGTCAAAAGGGGATTCAAGATTTTCGTCAACGTCAAATTTGTTTCTTGCCATTTAAACCGCCCCTTTCTTACTCAATATTTCCCTGCTGGAGATTGTAGATTTCGGTGTAGTAACCGTCCTTGTTCTTCAGCAGCTCGTCATGTGTACCCATTTCGGAGATTTTTCCGTCCTTGAGAATGATAATCTTGTCAGCATCCTTAGCGGAAGAAATTCTCTGGGCAATAATAATTTTTGTGCAGTTGAAATCAAGGTTTGCAAGATTTTTCTGAATATGCTTTTCCGTTTCAAGGTCAACAGCAGATGTTGTATCGTCAAGAATAAGAATTGACGGACGTATCGCAAGTGCTCTCGCAAGGGAAATTCTCTGCTTCTGACCACCCGAAAGACCAACACCTCTTTCGCCGACAATTGTATCATATCCGTCAGAAAGGTTTTCAACAAAGTTCGCAGCGTCAGCAGCCTTTGCAAAAACCTTGATGTCATCTTCAGACATGTCGCTGTCACCGAAAGCAATGTTTCCGTCGATTGTGTCCGACCAGAGAAGTACGTCCTGCATAGCCATACCTATATTTCTTCTGAGATTATCAAGCTTCATCATACGAATGTTTACGCCGTCAACAAGTACCTCACCCGAGGTTACATCATAAAGACGCGGGATAAGATTGATAAGTGTCGTCTTTCCTGAGCCTGTTTCACCCATAATTGCTACGGTTTCGCCTGCACCAATCTTAAAGCTGATATCCTTCAGCACCTCAGTTTCGCCGTATCTGAAGCTTACATTCTTAAATTCGATTTCACCATTGAGATGTTCAGGCATTTCCTTAGCGTCAACACGGTCAACAACGATTGGACGTGAATAATATACCTCGATGATTTTTGAAGCGGAAGCAAGAAATCTCTGAAGGTCGTTGATAAGTGCACCAACATTTCTCATAGGGTTGGAAAGCGTCCAGATGAGTCCGCTGAAAGCAACATATTCACCCATGGTAAGTCTGCCAGTGATAACGAAAATACCGCCTGCGATAAGGTGCACAACCATGAGTCCCTGTGCAGTGGTTTCAATGAACGGGAAATATTTCAGCCATGTCAGTGAAGCCGTCTTGTTTGCTTCGGAGTAATCCGAGTTCTTTTCCTGAAAGCGTTCAATTTCGTAATTTTCACGGGCAAATGCACGTACAACACGATTGCCCGCAATATTTTCCTGCGCCTGAGTGTTGAGCTGTGAAAGTCTTTCACGCAGGTCGACAAATCTTGGTCCTACTTCCTTGCGAAGCATACCGGAAATAACGAAAATAAGCGGTGTAAGCGCTAAAAGACAAAGCGCCATGAGAGGGTCAAGAATAAAGAAAAATACAGTTGTTGAACCGAAAAGAACTATACTTTCCAGCAGTGTCTTTATAATCCACGCAACGCTGTGACGAACCATGTCAAGGTCACCTGACAGACGGGTCATAATGTCACCTGTGCGGTAGCGGTCGTAGTAAGTCATATCCTGCTTCTGTACATTGGCAAAAAGGTAATTTCTTATTCTGGAAAGCATACCCTGTGAGCATTTTTCATAGAGCATATTTGCATTGAACTGGATAATCGTTCTTAGAAGCGTGAACATTACCATTCCACAGCAAAGAATGATAAGCAGTCTGCTGTTGTTCGCAAGGTTTTCAGCAGCATTTTCATTGTAAATAAAGGTATCAACAATGTTCTGGCTGAAAATAGGACTTGTAAGGTACATAACCTGTCCTATAACCGTCATAAAAAGTGCAAGTATGTATCTTCCTCTGTAGCCTTTCATGTTTTCCCATATCCATTTTATCTGGAACATAATCACCCTCCGTTCCGAAGACCTAAAGTTACTTTTCAAATTATGCAAAACCTATTATAACAGATTAAAATAAAAAAGGAAGACTTTTAGCGAATTTTCTTTATGTCAATTATAACGAATTTAACGAAATGATTCAGTAGTTTACAGGCAATATTGAACATAAAGTGCACTTTATATGTACTAATAAATGGGATTTTAAACGTTTAAGCTGCACAAAGCATAAATAAAATGTGTACGGATTTTTGTGTAAATTTTTCCGCAAAATTAATGTGGAAAATCACCCCTTGACATAAAGTGCACTTTAGGATATAAAATAAATATCGAAAATAACTTTGTAAAGGAGAATGATAATTGGAAAGCAAAACCTATACCATTAAAGAGGTTGCAGAAAAAACCAATTTAACAATTCCTACTATAAGATATTATGAAACTGAGGGCGTTCTTCCTCCCGTTGAAAGAAGCGAAAGCGGCAACAGAGTGTTTACTGACAGCGATATAGGCTGGCTTGATCTTATCTGCTGCCTGAGAGGAACAGGTATGCCGATAAAGAAAATCAAACAGTTTGTCCAGTGGTGCCTTGAGGGTGATGATACAATTGACGACAGAATTGAAATGCTTATAGAGCATGGCAAAACTGTTGACGAACAGCTCCAGGTACTTACCAACTATAAAGCAGCTATAGAGTGGAAAATCAATTACCACCGTGAAATGAAAATGCAGATTGACGCAAGACGCAATGCAGCCAGAATTATGGAACAGCAGGACTTGAAAAGCTGAGGTGTTTGTGATATACTGTACATAAAGTTACTTTATTGAGGAGTTGCACATGAAAATAATTCTCGCTTCCGCTTCACCAAGAAGACAGGAACTGCTTAAATATATTACTACAGATTTTGAAGTTATGCCCGCCGATGTGGACGAAACGCTTCCCGATAGTGTCCCTGCCGACGAGTCAGCGGAATTCCTTGCAGTAAGAAAAGCTGTCCACATCGCACAAATGCACCCTGACAGCGTTGTAATCGGAAGCGATACTGTTGTAATAGTAGACGGGGAAATCCTCGGCAAGCCTATTGATGAGTCTGATGCAGAGCGTATGCTGAAAAAGCTTTCAGGCAAGGTTCATAAGGTTGTAACAGGTGTGTGTCTTGCCTGCGGAAAAAGAACATTCAGCTTCTCGCAGGAAACAGACGTAAAGTTCTATTCGCTGACCGATGAGGAAATCCGAGAGTATATCGCAACAGGCGACCCGATGGATAAAGCAGGTGCTTATGGTATCCAGAGCGAGGGATGTGTGCTAATTGAAAAAATTGATGGTGATTTCTTTGCGGTAATGGGGCTTCCGGTGGCAAGACTGAAGCGTGCTCTGAAAATGTTTATTGAAAATATGTAATAAAAAAGGGTACCTTCAAAGGTACCCTTAATTTTATACATCATAAAGTCTGTCAAGCATTACAGTTCTGTTTTTGCGTTCATAAAGTGCAATTACAATCACAGTAAGAATACCAACCAGCGAAACTAAAATACCAAGCTTCATGCCAGCAGGGAAGAATTTCATTTCAATGGTGTGAGTTCCTGCTGTAACAGGTACACCGATAAGTGCATCAACAAGCTTTACAGGTTCAACCTTTTCACCGTCAACATAAACTGTCCAGCCTGGCTCCCATGCAATTGAAGTAAACATAATTCCGTCCTCATCAGCAGTAATAGTGCCCTTGATATGGTGTTCTTCAAAGTGTTCAATTTCGAGCGGATTTTGTTTCAGTTCATCAATTGCCGACCTGAACATTTCTTCATCAAGATAGTAGAAGTATGTGTCACGGTAAAGCACTTCATTATTGTCCTCAGTAATTGTCATAATAAAGGATTGTTCCTCATCAGGAGTAAAACGTCCGAGAGGCTGAATACACATCTTTCCGCCCTCATAGTAGTAATCAACAAAATCCTTGTTGAGCCAGAGATTTACCTCACGTTCATACTGTGACGGGAAGTACATATAAACCATATCCTTTGTCGGAGCAGAGAAGATAAACTCAATATGGGAGTTGCTGCCTTCAATTCTCGGCACATACTTTGTATGAGTGCCGTAGGTTGAAGGTTTTGCGTTTTCAGGAAGAACTTCATCAACCTCAATACGCTTGTAGAATTCCTGCTCAGTGTCGGAAAGCAGCGCTGAAAACAGCATATTCTGATTTTCAAAAGGATTGTACCAGTTTTCAAACGCAACATCCGCAATTGAATTGTCAGCCATAAAACCGACAGGAAGCGCATACGGATTTTCGTAGACATACATGATTTCCTTTTTGTCCCCATTAGCAAGAACAAGGTTATCATTGTAGTGCTTTGACTGTTCAACCTCAGGAATTTCAGACTTGTCACCGTTTTCGTCAACGGTTACCGCATTGCCCTTTTCCATAACGTATTTGATACCGAAAATTGCATCGGTAATGTATGTCGCACCCTTGTACTTGATATAGTGTCCTCCATAAGAGAAACCAAGGTTTCGGAGTAGCTGGATAGGCGCAGCGTTGAGTGTTGAGCTTGAATGTGAAAGACCGAATGAGCCGAAAGCCATAGGGTCGTTTACAGTACGGTGGAAATTCTTCTCAATACGGTAAACAGGCGAGTCATCCATATCATAAATCTTTTCAACCGTGTTTCGTCCCAGTGTAATGTATCTGTTATAGGAGTCGTAATTTGAGTAAACAACGTCCTTGTCAATCTTGTACATTGTGTAAGTGGACGTAATTGTAAGTTCAATAATCAGAAATGCAGCAATTGCAATCGGAATAGGCTTGATTTTGTAGAATTTCTTGTGTGCGTAAAGAAGCAGTGCATAGATTGCGCTTGCAATGACAGTAAACCATACCGCCGCAATAATGTCAAGGCGCTCGCTGTCATGCTTGTCCAGATAGAAAACATACACCGCAGTAGCAAAGAATACGCCGCCGATTTCCTTGTATGAAATACCCTCAATACGTTCAAATGCCAGCGCAGCCATAATCAGAAGCAGGAAACTTACTGTAAAGGAGTAACGGTAAGGCAGCCAGTTAGGCACCTGGAAGCCGTGCCATACAAGGTCAATTGTGGAAAGATACATTGAAAGTATAACTGTAAGAGTAAGAACGCCGAAACCAATTTTCTGACGGAGTCTGATATTTGTGTTCATAAAGAACAGCGGAACAAGCAGTATGGTCATTACTCCGCAGTAGACAACAGGTGACCCCTCAGGACGGCAGGTGTCGTAAACATTGGGGAGCAGGTTTACAAAGAAGTCAATAAAGTCAAACTGCGTCTTGAAATCGTAATTCGGCTCGGAGAATTCAAATTTACCGAGGCTGAGGCTGTAGTAAAGCGGGATAAGCAGCCAAGCTGCGCATGCCGCAGCGATAATGCCGCCGCTTGCGAATTTTACCCCCGAAAGAAGCATATGCTTGAAGCGGAAGGGTGAGGTTTCTGTTGAGATGAAGAAATAATACGCAAGGAAGAAGAAACAGCAGAAAATAGCAATCATCCAGCCAATGTAGAAGTTTGCAACAAACATCAGCGCCAATGGAATAATAAACAGCAGCCACTTTCCATTGTCAATAATCTTTTCAATACCGCGGCAGATAATCGGCAGGTAAATAAGACCGTCCAGCCACATAGGGTCCATAAGCTGAACAATCATGTAGCCCATAAGGCTGTACATAAGTCCGAATAAAAGTGCCGTGTAAGGTGCAGTTTTCCTGGAATTCCGCAGATACCAGCAGAATGTTACAGCCGACGTGCCGACCTTGAGCATCTGCATAATCAGCAGGGAAGTGGTCATTATCGACCTGGGCAGAAGCATTACAACAAGCGTGAACGGACTGGCAAGGTAGTAAGCATACATACCGATAATTTCGCCGGTGAGATTACGGCTCCAGCTGTTGAGCAGACTGCCATTGCCCCAGAAAGCATCCCTGAGATTTTCAAAATAATAAACATACTGACCGTTCAGGTCGAGCACCAGTACAGACTCATCTCCGAACGGATAAATTCCGAAAATAAAATAAGAAACCAGCAGTATAAGCATTGAAACAAAAAATGCCAGAATATATATACGCTTGCTCAGCAAAAAGGTTTTAGGGCTGAACTTCAGCGAAATCTGTGAATTTTCCAAAGCAATCCTCCGTTACAAAAGTTATAGATTATAATATCCGAAAACATACATACTATATTATATATGTTTTTACACTCCTTTACAAGGGATTTGAAAAATTTTTTGCAAAAAAATCCGAAAAAATGTTTGAAAGCCCTTGTTAAATGGATTGGTATGTGCTATAATATTTTTAAAAACAGAACATTTGTTGTGCGTTTTTACATATATTTCCACAAAGGAGAATTTTTATGCACCTTTTTGAAAAAACAGTGTCCTCTGAACTCATTTTTGACGGCAAAATCATTACTGTAAAAAAAGATACCGCCGAGCTTGAAAACGGCGAAATCGTAAACCGTGAACTTGTTGTGCACCCTGGAGGTGTGTGCGTTGTTCCGATTAATGAGAACGGTGAAGTGCTTATGGTAAAGCAGTTCAGATATCCGTTCCAGGAGGCATTGGTAGAAATCCCTGCGGGCAAACTTGAAGTCGGTGAGGATCACCGTGAAGCAGGTCTGCGTGAGCTTCGTGAGGAAACAGGCGCAGTATGCGAGAAATTCGAATATCTTGGCGTATGTTATCCCTCTGTTGCATATCTTACCGAAAAAATCCATATGTACCTTGCAACAGGCCTTACCTTTGAAAATCAGGATCTCGACGATGATGAGTTCCTTGACGTTATAAAAATCAAGCTTGAGGATGCAGTTGAAATGGTTATGAACAATGAGCTTCCCGATGCAAAGACGCAGTGTGCAATTCTCAAGGCTGCAAGAATTCTCGGCAAGTAATTCTTGCAGGACATCTTTACAAAAAATCAGCAGCCCCAAATCCCCCGGGACTGCTGAAAAAATCATCTCTCCTATATGACCTGAAAAACGATTACAGACAAGGATTAAAGACCAGCTTCTTCAGCTTCAGCCTCAGCCTGCATCTGTTCAATGTGACGTGTGTAAGCGTCGAGAATCTGATCTTCAACAAGCTTACGAGCGTCAGGAGAAATCGGATGTACGATATCTCTGAAAATTCCGCTTTCGTCTTTTCTGCTTGGCATCGCAACAAACAATCTCTCATCGCCCTGTACAACCTTGATATCATGTACAGCGAGCATGTTATCGATAGTGATAGAGATTACTGCACGGAGTCTGCCGTCTGGGATAATTTTTCTGATTTTGATGTCGGTGATGTTCATTAGTAACGTCCTCCTTGGTTATTGCTTTTATGTGATATATGACCTACATGAATATTATTAATCATATTCTGGAAAAATATACAGTATGAAAAATAAAAATTTGTTAATATTATATATCACATTATTCATTATAACATATTTTTCTGAACGAAATTCATAATAAAAATTTGCGGGGTGTATTTTTTGAATAAAGAAATTATTAACAATAGCAAACATATCCATTTTATCGGCATCGGAGGAAGCGGTATGTACCCCCTTGCGCAGATACTCCACAGCAGGGGATATTACCTGACAGGTTCAGATAACAATGAAACCGAAACCTTGCAGGCTGTCCGTGAAATGGGTATACCCGTTTATCTCGGACAGCGTGCCGAAAATATAGCCGGCGCTGACCTTATTGTACACACAGCAGCTATTCTTCCCGATAACCCAGAGCTTATTGCTGCAAAGGCAAGCGGTGTTACAGTGCTTGAAAGAAGCGAGCTTCTGGGACTAATTACAGAGGAATTCGGCAACGCAATCTGTGTCAGCGGTACTCACGGCAAAACAACCGTAACATCTATGATTACGCAGATTTTAGTTGAAAATAATCTAGATATAAGCGCTGTTATCGGAGGAAAGCTCCCGATTATTCACGGAAGCGGACGTGCAGGGAAAAGCGAACTTATGGTATGTGAAGCCTGCGAATTTCAGGACCACTTCCTTAATCTTGCGGTCGATACAGCAGTTATTCTCAATGTTGACGAGGACCACCTCGACTATTTCAAGAATCTCGATAACATTATAAAGTCGTTCCATAAATTCTGTGAAAATACCACCAAAACAATCATTATCAACGGCGATGACGAGAATTCCATGAAGGCTGTCGGAGGTATTGAGGGCAAGGAAATAATTACTTTCGGTTTTAACAGGGAAAATGATTATTTTGCGGAAAATATCGTGCTTAAAGGACTTGTTACAGAATTTGACGCTTATTGTAACGGTGAGTGCCTCGGCAGGATAACTCTCAACGTTGCAGGCAGACACAATGTGCTGAATGCACTTGCGGCAATCGCTGCGGCAGAAACTGTTGACGTGCCGTTTGGTGATATAAAGAATGCACTATACAATTTCCGTGGCGCAGGCAGACGCTTTGAAAAGTACGGCGAAGCAAAGGGCATAACTGTAGTTGATGACTATGCTCATCACCCTGCTGAAATCGCAGTAACACTCAATTCTGCTGTGAAGCTTGGCTATAATAAGGTATGGGCGGTGCACCAGCCTTTCACATTCTCACGAACAGCACTCCTGCTGGACGATTTTGCTGAGGCGCTTGCAATTGCAGATAAGGTTGTCCTTGCGGCAATTATGGGCGGACGTGAAAAAAATACAATCGGTATCCACACAAAGTCCCTTGCCGAAAAAATAGAGGGAAGCATTTATTTTGAGGAAGAAGAACACGACGCAAACTTTGAGCTTGTTGCACAGTATGTTGCGGAAAATGCCGAGGAGGGTGACCTCATTGTTACACTCGGCTGCGGCGACGTGAATAAGGTTGCACGAAGAATTCTGAAGCTTTTGGAGAATAAATAATTTACAGAAAGGGAGATCGGAAAATGAACGAAAAGGAAAAAAGAGTTTTTGAATACGTTAAGGAAAGGATTGAGGAGGGTTATGCCCCCTCTATCCGTGAAATATGTTCCGCACTCAATATCCGTTCCACATCAACCGCTGCAAGATATGTAAATACTCTTGTTTCAGAGGGTTACCTCGATAAGGTCGACGGCTGTAACCGTGCCATCAAGCTTGCAGGTAAGGGTGCGGCAAAAATTCCTCTCGTTGGTACAATTACTGCAGGTCAGCCTATTACTGCGGTTGAGGATATTACCGACTACATAAATTTCCATGAGCCAAAAAGCTATGCAGGCGAATTGTTTGCGCTGAAGGTAAGAGGCGAAAGTATGATTAATGCCGCTATTCTGGACGGCGATATCGTTGTTGTGGAAAAGTGCTCCACAGCACGTAACGGTGAGATTGTTGCAGCTATGGTAAACGGTGAGGAAGCTACCGTAAAAACCTTTTACAAGGAGGAGGGCCACTATCGCCTCCAGCCTGAAAATGATACTATGGACCCGATTATTGTTGATGAATGTGAAATTATCGGACGCATTGTTGCGGTTATAAGATATATGTAAAAGTACAAAGGAGAATGACAATAAATGAATTATACGACACCGCCTCCACAGATGTATTATCCGCAGGATTTTACACCCGACAGGAATGAAAAGAAAAAAATCCGCAGGAATTACAATACCGTAGGAGTAGTATTGCTGATTGTCCATGTACTGGTAATTGTCCTGTGTACAGTTTGCTACAATATTTTCTGTCCCGAAATAATTTATGACGAAGATGGAATGACAGTTATCGGCTTCGGTGAAGCAATTATAGGGGGCTGTTTTCCTGCACTGATTTCAATGCTTACATTCGGAGGATACTGCCTTTTTACACGCTACCGTCCATCTGAGCTTTTCCGCACGGAAAAGGTAAATGGCAGAGAGGTATTCCGATATGTGTTGATTATACTGATGCTTCAGCAGGTTTCCTTTTTCTTCACATTAATGATTTCAAACGCACTGTATGTAATCGGGCTGGAAGTCCCTGCAATGAATATTGTTTATGAGCACAGTCCAAAGGTATATGCGGTAGATGTAATTTCTTCTGTAATTCTTGCTCCGATAGGCGAGGAGCTGATTTACAGGGGCGTGGTGCTCAGATGCAGTGCGAAGGTAAGTCAGAGATTTGCGATTTTTTTCTCGGCATTTGTTTTCGGTATTATGCATGGCAACCCGTATCAGTTTGTGCTGGGCTTCCTGCTTGGAATACCACTTGCCATGATTACAATACGTACAGGCTCGCTTATTCCTGCGATAATATGTCATATGGCAAACAACGCTTTTGCATGTATTCCGACAATTATAGGATATTTCAGCGAAACAGCGTCATATGCAGTAAACCTTATATATATTCCGTTGTTCCTTATAGTAGGAATGTTTGCATTTATTCCTGAGGTGATTTCAGGACGCATGAAGCTTCCGGAATATACGGAGTACCACCGTAAGCGGACATATCCTGTTCTGATTACTTCTTGGAGCATTGTAGTCGTTATGATTTTATATATTATTGATTTGGTTTCAAGTATTCAGCCAATTGCCGTGCCGACGGTGTAAAACAACTTGTGTAAAGGAATAAAGAAAATGGAAAAAGAAGTTAAACACCAAGAAAACAACGGTGCTCTTGCACAAACAAACGGGGACAAGCATAACCTGCTTCCGGACGAAAGCTTCTGGGCAGAGGAGGCCAAAGAGGAGCTGGAGGAGTTTATCGAATCACAGGGGATCCATATCAGACAGTAAAATTATATATTTAATTTGAAAAGATTTTTAAAAACTATTTACAATTATTAATAAAACTGTTATAATATTTTAAATGAGTATTTGAAAGGAATGATACATAATGGCAAAAACAATGCTGATTACAGGCGGCGCTGCCAGCGGTAAGTCCAGATGGGCAGTTTCTTATTTTTCTGCTTGTGATTATGTCCTTTACCTTTGCGTGACAGATGCGGTTGACAACGATACAATGCACAGAATAGAATACGGAAATAAACAGAATTTTGTTGAATGGGATATTAAAACCAATGCAGACAATAATCTTGCAGAATATGTCACAGACCATAAGTTTGTAATTCTTGATAATCTTGCTGCCTATGCTTCAAAGATTATCAATAAAATGTGTCCCAATCCTGATGATATGACAATTGAACTTAAAAAAGATATAGAAAAGAAAATCATTGATGATATTTCGGAAATTTATGACCAGGTTATGGTTATTGACGGCAGCATGATTGTAATTACACTTGAAACAGGTTTTTCAGTATTGCCGGGTAACCGTGAGCAGCAGAATTTCAGAGAAATTCTCGGTACTGTAAACCAGCGTATTGCCAATATGTCCAATGAGGTTTATCTCTCTGCAAGCGGCATCCAGTTCAAAATCAAGTAAATTTATATAGAAAGGAAAATTGTTATGACCTTTGAAGAATTTATTATGCAGGCAAGAGAAATGAATGCTTCCGATATTCACCTTACAGTAGGTGCACCTACTGTTGCACGAATCAATGGTGAACTTGTAAAGTTCGGAGATTTGTCTGATGTTGTTGTAAACCGTACTATCCGTTCAATCCTTTCCGCAGAGCAGGAAAAGCTCCTTACAGAGGGAAATGATATCGACTTCTGTTTTGAGCTTGCAAACGGCGCAAGACAGCGTGTAAATGTGTTCCGTCAGAGCGGCAGACTTGCTGCTTGTATCAGACTTCTCAATGATAAAATCCCAACCCTTGAAGAATTGAAAATGCCTCCTGTACTCGGTGAGCTTGCTCAGAAAAGAAGAGGTCTTATCCTTGTAACAGGTCCTACAGGTTCAGGTAAGTCTACTACTCTTTCTGCAATTATCAATCAGATTAACAACAGCCGTGCATGCCACATCATTACAATTGAAGACCCTGTTGAGTATCGCTATACACAGGTTAAATCCACAATTCATCAGCGTGAAATCGGCAGAGATGTTTCATCCTTCAGTTATGCGCTCAGAAGTGCACTCCGTGAGGACCCTGACGTAATTCTTGTCGGCGAAATGCGTGACTTTGAAACAATTTCCCTTGCAATGACAGCTGCAGAAACAGGTCACCTTGTCCTTGCTACACTCCATACTTCAAGTGCAGCACAGACAATTGACCGTATCATTGACGCTTGTCCTGTTGACGCACAGGAACAGGTTCGTGCACAGCTTGCAAATATGATTCAGGGCGTAATCGCTCAGAACCTTGTTCCTACAACAACCGGAACAAGAGTTGCTGCTCTTGAAATCATGATTGGTACAGATGCAATCAGAAACCTTATCCGCGGCAACAAAATTCCTCAGATTGAGTCCACACTCCAGACATCAAAGGGAATGTGCACACTTAACGACAGCCTTGCAAAGCTGTATAAGAGAGAGCTTATTACATACGAAACAGCGCTTGAATACAGCACAGACCGTCAGGAACTGGAAAAGACACTCCAGTCTATGGCAGGCTTCTGATAAAATTCAATACAATAAAATGTCCTTATCACCTGTTGATAGGGACATTTATTTACGAGGTAACTATGGAAGAAAAAAAGTTTTTTGCAATTATATCACGAATGAAATATATCAACCGCTGGGGACTCATGCGCAACACAATTACCGAAAATATCAGCGAGCACAGCCTTGAAACAGCTTTTATTGCACATCTGCTGGCGCTTTACCGTAATGTGCGTTTCGGAGGAAGAGTTGACCCTGAAAGAGCCGCACTCCTTGCTATGTATCATGACGTAACCGAAATAATTACAGGTGATTTGCCTACTCCTGTCAAGTATTACAACAAGGAAATCAAGGCGGAATATGACAGGGTTGAGGAAATTGCCAAGGATAAAATGATAAGCTATCTTCCCGACGACTTGCAGGAATATTACCGTCCTTTGCTTGGAAAAACAGACGAGGAAGCAGAGTTGTGGCAGCTTGTAAAGGCGGCGGACAAGATTTCAGCGCTGATAAAATGTCTTGAAGAAAAGCAGATGGGAAATATGGATTTTACTGCAGCGGAAAAAAGTACGCTTGAATCGGTGCACGCAATGAATCTGCCTGAGGCGGAGGAGTTTATCAGGGAATTCCTGCCGTCCTACGGACTGACTCTTGATGCCCAGATTTAACTGCTTTACAATTGCAGATATGTATGTTATAATTTTTCAGTAAGTCTGAAAGGAGTGAGTGGAATGAAAATGAAGTATGCGGCAACAGCACTGACTGCTGCAATGCTTTTTTCCGCTTGCTCAACAGAAAATATACAGGTGCAGGAAACAACTGTTACACCTGCAACGACAGCTGTAACAACTCAGGCTGTTACTGAAGCTATGCAGGAAACAACTTCAGAAACGGCAATGGCTGCTGTAACTGAAAATGAATTTTCAGCAGGGGAAATTCTTGTGGAGAAAAGTGCAGTTTATGATTTTCCCGATGAGTTTTACAGCAGGCTTTCCGATATTGTCGGAAGCTATGAGCATTTTATGTATTATGATATATCGATGGCATATTATGATATAGAAACAGGCTTTTCATTGCTGATAAATCCCGATAAGCATTATTATCAGGCTTCTGTAATGAAAGCCCCCTATATGCTTTATATATACAGACTTGCGTTGAATGGCGAGGCTGACCTCGATGAAAAGCTTGTTTACACCGAGGATTTCATGCGTGAGGGTACAGGCGTGCTGAAAGAGATGGAATTCGGTACAGAATTTACCATTGAGGAATTAATAGGCTACTGTCTTGAGGAAAGTGACAATTCAGCCTTTGCTATGCTCAGGAGAAAATTCCCCGAAGAAGGCTATGTTGAATACATAAAATCTCTTGGAATAACTCATTCTGATGATGCAAAGGCTTTCAATCAGCCGCAGCTGTGCGGAGAAACTGCAATTATTTTTTCAGGTGCAGTGTACGATTTTATCGAGGAAGGAAATCCTTATTCTGAAAATCTGCGTTACCATATGACCCATAGCCGCAACACGATGATTTACGGTGGTGATGGGGACGAGGTTGTGCGCAAATACGGCTGGCACGGCGGCAATTTCCATGACATGGCGGTTGTGTACGGCGAAAAGCCGTATATGCTGACAATTATGACAAATCTTGACCTGCTTGAAATAGAATACCGTGAATACTGTATTTTCAGGGATTTGTCAAAGCTTATTGCCGAATACAGCAATACTCTTGCCGAAACAGAGGGCGAGGGTGATATAATGATTATACAGATACCGAGAATGGAGGTTGAAGATATGAATTTGCCGAAAGACCCCTACATGCTTCTGAGCGTTGTGAATATGAAGCTCAGGGACAATTACAGGAATTTTGACGCTTTGTGTGAGGACATGGATGCTGACGGTGCGGAGATTATTGCCTCGATGAAAAAGCTTGGATATGCTTATGATGAAGCAAGTAACCAGTTTTCAGCAATCCCCGAAGAAACTGAAAAGCCGCAGAACTGATACTGCGGCTTTTTCAAAAAAATACTTGCATTTCAATGGTAAATATGGTATAATGATTTTTGTTGTGGAGACGTATCGAAGTGGTCATAACGGGGCTGACTCGAAATCAGTTAGGGAGTGATCCCCCGCGAGTTCGAATCTCGCCGTCTCCGCCAGAAGCAGTTCGTTTGATGCGGACTGCTTTTTTTATGCAGTTAAAAGCGGTACAAGGAAATATCCTTGTACCGCTTGAATTTTATCATCCGTTCAGATTTTTATAGAACAAATAATACGGGTCGTTGGTGTCAATCGTAGTTTCTGTTTCAGCAGTGTGGTCATTTTCTTCGGGAACAGTTGTTACAACCGGTGCATCATCCCATATGTCATGCCATGGGTCAGTAGTTTCAACCTGTGACGGGTCAAAGGTTTCCGCAGGTGTGGAATTGTCGGTAATCGGTGTGTCTCCGCCTGATGAACCGTCTGTGTTTGTCCAGCTTGCAGTTCCGTCACCGTAGCAGGAATAATTTGTGCGTTCAAAGTAACGTCTTATACCGTTTACGATTGCCGCCGCAAATTTCTGCTGGTACTTTGAATTTGCAAGCGCCATAGCTTCGTCATAATTCGTTACAAAAGCAGTTTCCACAAGTACCGATGGGAAATCCTGCTGCTGAGTTACAAAGAAGTAATTGTATTTTTCACCTCTGTTTGTACCCTCAGATGAACCGTGTACCTGAGTCAGTACCTCACCAAGCTCCTCGGAAATATATTTTGCAAGCGGTTGTGAGAATGGCGTGAAGTAATAAGCCTCACCGCCCTTTGCAGTTTTTCCTGCCGCATTGCAGTGGATTGAAATAAACATGTCAGGATTATACTGCCTTGAGTCAGAAGCACGGTATTCAGTAACGTATGTCTGACTTTCCGTTTTCAGACGTACAACATTTGCACCCTCGTTTTCCAGCATCTGAGTAACATATTTTGCAATGTCAAGGTTAGCTTCCTGCTCCTTGATATGACCTACAGCACCTGGGTCAAAGGTTGCAGCACCTGTATAGCCGTGTCCGGGGTCAATAACAATTTTTGCACCGCTAAGGCTGTTTCTGCAGCCATTGAAGCGCAGAACGAGATTACCCTCTCCGTCATATGTGGAGGTAATACCCCCGAAAACACCCTGCTGACGAAGCTGCAAGGTAAGTCTTGTTTTTGTCATTTCGCCGCTTGTGGAAACATTCCATGTTCCCTTCGTGAATACAGCGCTGTCAGGGAAAGTAATATCACCTGCCGAAACGCTTGTAATGTAGTCAAATGTAAGCGTGATTGAATCTGCACTGAAAGAAGAAACATAGTGGTTACCGTTTCCGCCGTCACTGTATGCCTGGTTGTTGAAGGTCATGGCAAACGGGATTTTGACAGCGGTTTTAAGCTTGATAACCGTGTCAGTGCCGTCCTTTCCTGCCGCAACAACACTCATAGGGTTGGTGCCAAGAGGTTGATTTTCAAGCACGGTAACAGCATTTGTACGGATACGCTTGCCCGAGTTTGTAAGGTAATAATCCTTTTCGTCATATGTAACGGTCTTTACCACATAGTCAAGAGTGCCCGCAGGCAGTCTTGCACAATCGGGAGTAGGGCTTGTGCTGGTGGACTTGTAGTCGTAAACCATTGTGTTGTCGTTGTTGATACGGATAATGCTTCCGCTGTAATCATTTGCAACCTCGGCAAGAGCATTTACAATGACGTGCGCACCTGTTCTTGTTTCGTTGAAATCGCCTGTTCTTGTGGCATATGTGCCGAAAAATTCAATGTTGCCAAGGTCAATATCCTCGCCTCGTTTTCCCTGAGGGGCAGTATAGTATCCAACATATTTCGTGTAATTTGAGTTAGGGTCAAGCTCATCAAGCTGGCTTTCAACCTCGGTAAGAGTAATGCTCTTGCCGTTGATTTTTGCCGTAACATCCGAGCCGCGGTAAGCAATTGCACTGAGCGCAATTGTTGACTGCTCCTCAACACGCATTGTTTCATCGGTCGGAGCAACATCCTTGAGAACGTTAACCGTTCTGGTGATTTTATATGTGATAACCTTGGCTTTGCTCTGGAATTTAAAGGTGTTTACACCAACCTCAAGTTCTTCCGTGAAGTAGAAGCGTCCTGCTTCGTTGAGCACGATTTCCTCGCCCTGATAGTAAACAGGGAAGTTAGGGTCAAAGGAACCTGCAAAAATAACCTCAGGTTCTTCCGTTTTGAATTTTGTTTTCTTCGGAAGCGTCATTTCCAGTTCACTGTTAAGGCCCTCAACGTCAATGTTGTCATCGTAATGCTTCATAAGCACTGTTGTTGACTCCATGAGGTTGTCTTCAAGAGCATCAAGGGAGTTGAAAGCACTTCCTCCGTAGGAGTTGTAATTTGCCGCAGCAATAACCTGCTTTACAAGCTCGTCGGGTGAGCCCCAGCCCTCTGCGTCCGTGCAAATCTGTTCATTGAAATGATGAACATAAAGGGGAATATCCGCATTTACAGCATGAGCATCCCACCATTCCACAATTTTGTTGAAAGGAAGCTCATCATCAGCAATTGAGCCTTCTGCATTGAGCATGATGAAATCGGCATATCCATTCTGAATGTACCCAACCGTGTCAGCATATCCGTCAGTAAGCGCTTCAAAGTCAACCTCTGTTTCCGAACCGCTTTCCTCAGTGCTGTAGTTTGCCCATACATCATTCAGAGCAATACCCACAGGTACAGTGTTGTTTGTGCGTCGGATTGCATCAGCAGCAAGGCTGAAAACGTACGCACCGTTGTCCATAAGCCAGTTGTCAAAGCCAATGCCCGAACCGTTTTTCATGTAGTCGTTCAGGGAGGTGTTATTCTTTGATGAGTAGTAGCCGTCCAGAATAATTCCGTCAACAGGATATTTTACAGTAAAGCTGTGCACCACAATTGCAAGACGGTCAATTCTATCCTGAAGATCTGAGTCCTTCAGCATTCCGAGAGCGTCATCAATGCTGAAGTTGAGATAAACATAGAAACCCTGTTCCTTAGCGCTGTCAATTACATATTCAACCAGCGCACGATCGACAGTTTCATTCATATCCGCACTGTAGAACAGCTCTCCGTCCAGATCAGTATTGACAATGATTGAATTGAGGCGGTTTTCTTCTGCGCTTCCAAGCATTTTATCAACCTGAGCGTAAATATCCTCCTCGGAAGGAAAATTCCCCTCCTCGTCAGGTACAGCAAAATCCACAGTCGGGGTAACGTATACGCCGCGCATATTTTCAGGAAAGCTGTACATCGGAGTGAATTCGGGTTCAACAAATGCCTCAAGCTCTTCATCCCTGTTGATTTCAGGCTGAGGCTCGATAACAGTAATCTGCCCGATGTCGTCCTCAGCATAAACGGTAAAGCTGTCTGCAATTGCCGAAATATCTGCGGAAAAGCCTGCCATCATAGCAAACGCTGTTATCAGTCCGAGAATTCTTGATTTCTTTCTTTTCAATTCTCTTTTCCTTTCTTTACTTCTTTCTTGTGTTCTTTATTTTTCTATATTTTCTATTTCCTTGTCGACCTGAGCCGCAACAGAAGCAGCAGGGTTGAAAAGGGAGTCATATCTGTATATTGCTACGCCGCCGTAGTTGTCAAGCGTTTCAGCAAGTTTCATCTGACGTGAAATAATGTCATCATTGTTAAGCCACTCATTTTTACCGCTTTTGCCTGCATAAGTATCCTCAGCGCCGATTTTGTATGCCGCAAGACCAATTACAAGCTTCACATCTTCGTTTCTGACCATGCTGCTCCACAGTAGAATAACATCGCTGTAAGGAAGTGCAGCATTGTCAAAGCCGAAGTAAACCTGCGGAAGAATATAATCGCAGTAGCCGTCCGACCTGCACCATGTCCTGACGTCAGCATAAAGCTGATTGTAATTATTGTCAACGCTTCCCTGAGGGGAAATTCCGAAAACAATGGAAGAATTCGCATTGTGAGCTGCCTTGTAAAGCTTCTTCACCATTCTGTTTACATTTGCAATTCTCCAGTCGGAAAGGGATAAATCCGTTCCCGAAGCAGAGTAAGCACTTCTATCAAATGATGAGTCGGTAGTAGGGTAGAAATAGTCATCTATCTGAATACCGTCCACATCATAATTTGCCGCAATTTCGGTTATCCCAGAAGCAATAAGGTCGGTAACCTCACTGTATGCAGGGTTAAGATACCAGCGGTCGCCCGATTTTACGATATATGTACCGTTGTATTTGTCGCTGTCAAACCATTTTTTTATCTGATAGCTGTCATCTATTTTTTCAAGCTGTGAGGTGTACATCAGACGCATAGGATTAATCCATGCGTGAATTGACATTCCGCGTTCATGTGCGCAGTCAATCATGACCTGCAAAGCGTCAAAATCGTTGCTTGTACCGATTGTTCCGTCAAACTGTTCACCTGACGGATATAAATCCGAGTCATAGTAAGCATCACCGAATGCCCTCACCTGAACGTAAACAGTGTTGAAGCCCAGAGCGGAAATGTTGTCAAAATAATTGCCTATTGATTTTCGGAAAGAACTTTCCGACTTGTTTTTCAGTATTGAGCCATATTCAAGATATGTAATCCAGAAACCTTTCTGTTCACGGAAATTGAGCGCGTTGTAGCTGTTTGTCCCATAGTATGCGGAAACAGCTTCGGTTTCAGCAGCAGTTTTTACTGTAGTTTCAGGAGGGCTTTCTGACTGAATGGTAAGAGCCGTTGTAGTAGTTGTTTCCTCCGTAGTTGTTACGGAAACACTTGTCATTTCAGTAACAGAGGTTGTGATTTCCGATGTGGTTTCTGTCGTTTTCGTTGTCGTTTCCGTTATTTCTTCCGTTTCCGATAAGGCTTCCGCCGCTCTCTCTGTAACAGCAGTCTGTTTCGCTTCGGCAACTTCCGTTTTCGTCACTTCTGTAACAGTTTCCGACGTTTCAGCTGTACTTCCGACCGTTTCCGACACGTTTTCAGCGGAAAGAGTATCCGCCTCGGTTCCGACCGCCGTAGATTGAATTTGAGTAACAATCGGCGGGATTTCTTCCGAAACTGTTTTGCATCCCGTCGCAAGCAAAGCGGCGGCAAGCATTAACGGCAGTAAACGAATGGGAGAACGATACAGCATTTTAACCTCTTTTCCTTATAAAACAAATTATAGATACACAGTAATTATATAACATTATTACTGTAAAGTCAATTACAGAATGGTTAAAATGCGCTATTACAAGCTGAAAGATTTTGGTAATAATTCCGATAATTGGTAGATGGTTTCGTTGCCGTTTTTGTCACGAAGAATAATTTTCAGCCCGGGAGCAAATTCCGCCATAACCTGGCGACAGATTCCGCATGGAAATGTTTCATCTCCCCCAGAGGAAACAATTGCAATTGCTTCAAAATCACGGTATCCCTCGGAAACTGCCTTGAAAATTGCAGTGCGTTCAGCGCAGTTGGTAGCGCCATAAGTAGCATTTTCTATGTTACAGCCTGTGAAAACCGTTCCGTCACTGCACAGAAGCGCAGCACCTACTTTAAAGTGTGAATAAGGCGCATAAGAGTTTTCCATAGCCTTGTCAGCAGTTGAAAGAAGTTCAGTATAAGTCATGTCAACCTCTCCTTAAATATGGTATATTATAATTATAACATATTTTCCAATATATCACAAGCAAAAATACATAAGCCGAACATTTTTGAAACAGTGCAGAAAAATGTTTTGCTGAAATTAACAATATAATACTTGACAAGAGGTTGACAATGACATATAATTTACCTGAATATTTTTATAAGGAGAATTATGGCTATGAATAAAAAAATCAGTAAGCTTGCTGCTTTGGCCATGTCAGCGGCAATGTGCCTGTCAGTGTTCACAGGATGTAACGGTGGTACAGATACCCCTGCCGAAACTACTGATGCAAATGCAGGAAGTGACGCAGCGGCTGCAAGTGATGTTTTTGTAAATGCCGACTGGACTTACGGACAGGTTTCCGCAGGCGGCGGTGGATTTATCACAGGTGTTTTTTCAACTACAAAAGAAAACGTTTACTACACCAGAACTGACGTAGGCGGCGCGTATTACCGTACCGCTGAAACAGGCATGTGGAAGTCAATGAACTATTGGGTAACAGCTGATGACAGAGGTCTGCTGGGCATTGACGGTCTTGCATACAATCCGCAGGCACCAAACGAGGTTTATCTCCTCGCAGGTACAGATTATTTCAGTAACGGCAAAACCTGTATTATCAAGTCCGACGATTACGGCGAACACGTTGAGGTTATCGAGGTTACCGATAAAATCAAGGTGCACGGCAACGGCATGGGACGTGGCAATGGTGAAAGAATTGCTGTTGACCCGAATAACGGAGATATTATCCTTGCAGGCGGACGTACAGGCGGTATGATTAAGAGTACCGACGGCGGTAATACATGGGAAAGTATCGAATTCCCCGTTACTTCTACAGCAAACGGCAACGGTATCAACAGTATCCTTTTTGACCCGTCAACAGAAAAGGGCGGGGTAACCCAGAAAATCTATGCTTCAGTTTCCTCAGCAGGCGATGACGCAGGAAACCTCTTTGTTTCCGAGGACGCAGGCGCTTCATGGAAGAAGCTTGAAAACAGCATTACCGATTTAATGGTTCAGCGTATGAAGCTTGACAGTAAGGGTAACCTTTATGTTACTTACATCAATAACGAGGGTCCATGGAACTGTAATCAGGGTGCAATTTACCGCTACAGCACTGACGGTACAGCAGAAAATATTGCCCCTACAGGCGACTCCTACGGTGATATTGTAATCCATCCTGAAGACGATAACAAGCTTGTTGCGGTTACATCGGGAATCTGGAAGCAGCAGTCAAACGGTGCTTTCGGCGATGTATTCTATACATCAACCGACGGCGGCAAAACATGGAGAAACGTGCTTGACAATATGGAAATGGACGTGAATGGTATGCCTTGGGTTGAAGGCTGTGCAATCCACTGGTGCAGTTCTCTTGCAATTGACCCGTTTGACCCGAATAAGATTATGGTTAACTCTGGTAACGGTATTTTCTCCTGCGACAATATCTGGGATGAAAAGCCAAAGCTTTATTTTGATTCCTATGGTATTGAGGAAACAGTTCCTTCCGATATCATCACATATAAGGATTATCCACTTGTTTCTGCAGTTTATGACTATGACGGATATGTGCACGAGGACGTGACCGTTCCTGCTACAAGACATCAGGATATGATCGGTTCAACAACAAGTATCACAATTGCTGCACAGAACAGAGATTACTGGGCAAAGGTCGGCGGTGACGAAAGCAACATGGCCCTTACATATTCTACTGACGCAGGCAAGACATGGAATAGAATTGCAAAAGGTCCTGATGCCGGAAAAAATCTCTTCAAGGGAAAGATTGCTTTCACAGCAGATGGAAGCCGACTTATCTGGAGTCCTGAAAACGGCTTGAAATCCTATTACACAGAAGATTTCGGCGCAACATGGAACGAAGTAAGCGGACTTGTCGGCGGCAATATTTACCTTATCGGTGACCCAAGCAATCCTGATTATGTATATGGCTGCGGCAACAGCGCATTCTATTACTCCTCTGACGGAGGCAGGACATTCAAGAGAAATTCCACAATTACTCCAAGCTTCCGCAGACTTTGCGTTGACCCTGAAAATGAGGGTACAGTTTACATTGCAAACGGTGCAGGACTTGTTGTAACCAAGGATTACGGCGCATCCTCCGAGTATGTAAACGGCGTCAAGTACTGTGAAGCTGTAGGTCTTGGCAAGGCAAAGAACGACGGTGACCCATTGGTGATTTACATCTGGGGCACACCAATGGAAAAGGATAAGCCAGGTCTGTATATGTCTGAGGACAGCGGTGCCACATGGGTACAGATTAACGATGACCTGCACCAGTTCGGCGGAACAGGCAACGGCGAGTTTGTAAGCGGTGATATGAACGTTTACGGCAGATGCTATATGAGTACAGTAGGTCTTGGAATTATCTACTGCGACAAAATCGAAAAGTAATATTGCTGAACAGCCTCCTGCGTCTGAAGTCGAAGCGCAGGAGGTCGTTTTTTACAGCTTGACCGCAGAAAAATGATGTGGTATAATTTATCTGTAAAACAACGTTTTATGCGGAGGATTTATATGAGCAAACGCGTTATCTATACACCGAAAAAACGCTCCTCAGCGCTTCTTCGTATATCAAGTCTGCTTTTTGCGGCAGGAACGGTTATTATGTGGCTGGTTGGAGAAAGGTTCGGCATTTCAAGCGGAAACCTGCTGATTATGTCAGGAATAGCCGTGCTTCTGCTGACCTGTTCCGTTAACGGCAGACGTGCCGAAAAGAAGTCGGAGGAATACAGCGAAATCATTCGTCAAGTCCGTGAGGAATGCGGGAAAGGCGACTACAACAACGATATTTTCTACGATTAATCTGCTCAATAAAAATAAGGGTATCGGAACAAATCCGATACCCTTTTGCTTTTAAAATAAAGAAAAACCGCCTTGCCGCCATGTGAAGCATAAAACCCGCACTTGGCAGGTGGGCAATGCCCCTTCAGTTTCGCGCTCCCTGCGTCCGTTACTCCGCACATCTAATGCGGCGGGAGGTCTGCAATCCGCTGACGGAGGACAAATCCCTAATATAATGTGTTGGATTATAAAATCACACTTCATCGAACAAGGCAGAAATCTCTTTTCTGATAGTAGTATAGCACAACTAAAGCTAAAAATCAATAGCAATTTTTAGATTTTTTGCTGACAAAATATGATATGCAGCTCATTACCAGTATGTGAAAACAAATCCCGCGAGGGGCGACAATACTATCATAATTACGGAAAAGCTGAAAGACTCAACGGAAGTAAGCGTCGCACGCTGTTCCGATGGAAACATATCCTGCAAGATAGCATTTGTGCGTACCTGCAATGCATCATCTCCTACAGCCGCAATAAATCCTCCAAGCGCCATAACCCAGTAAAGCGGCGAGTGCTCAGCAAGAAATCCCATCAGCACCAGTGACGTTGAAATCGCAAATATACATTTGTAGCTGATTTTTGGCAATTTCAGTATCAGCCTTGACCCGACAATTCCGCCCATTTCCATAAACAACAGCGCAATTCCAAGTCCCCATTCGGGAATACCTTTTTCGGGAAGTTTAGCTTGTAAGAAAAACAACAGCAGAATGTCTACCGCACCAACAAACGAGTTGCAAAGCATCAAACCGATTGCCTTACGTACTTCCTTGATAAACGCAAAGCTTTCCTTGAAGCAGGAAATCAGCCTTTTGCCAAGTGGCACATCAGTATTTGGCGAAACAGCGTAAACCTCACGCAAAGAGACTAAAACTGCAATCTGTATTATACCCGTAATAAGGTCAGTGCTGTAAGCAAGCTTATGCCCGATGGTAAGTGCAAATCCTGCGCAAAGAGTTGAGATGCCGCTGCAAAGACGGTAAATAATCAGCTGGTTGGACTCGTACTTCTCAAACCGACTTTCCTGTTTGGCAAGCTTCAACGAGTCGTAGGCAAGCGCGTCACCTGAACCCGATGAGAAGTTGTAGCTTAAAGCGTGAAAAGCGATTGACATACAAACCATAAAAAGGTTGCTTGATAAAATCATAATGATGTTGCCAATCATACGCATAATTGCGCTGACAATCAGCATTTTCTTTCTGCCGAACACGTCCGCAAGAACGCCCGACGGAATTTCAAAAATCAGGCTTGTAATGTGGAACACGGTTTCGGCAATTCCGATTTCCACAAGGCTGTAGCCCCGTGCCGCAAGGATTGCGACCCACGCACCCGTAAGCGACAGATTGCCCAGCACGGACGATGTATATAATTTTGATAATTGCTTCTTAATTTTAAACATAAAAAAATCTCCTTAACTTAATTTTTCAATCGTTAAGAAGATAATGAACACCTATGTTAAGTTGGTCAGAAATGGTTAAATTTCAGCCTGTTTTTGACCGTCCAACTTAAAAAAGGGCGCACTATCCCCATAGCAGGGAAAAATGAAGCCTTTTTTCAGTTGTACATTAATCATTTTCCAGAACATAAAATCAACCTCTGAATGCATTGGTTTCTGCGTACTTATGTATTATAGCATACCCTACACAATTTGTCAAGAAAAAACGGAAGTGCTTGAAGGCACTTCCGTATGGTACTCAATTATTCGCCGTCGTAAAGCTCATTAAGACGGTCAAGGAACATATTACCGATCTTTTCGTATTCCTCATCGCTGTCGATTGTAACGAGAATTTCTTCATCGTTTTCATCATATTCAGCCTTGAGAACAACCAGTTCAGCGTCAGCTTCGAGTTCCTTTGTAGGGTCTTCATAATAAGGTACGAGAGCGTAGTAACGTTCACCGTCAACTTCGAGAGTGTCGAGCATTTCAAACTGCTGCTCAACGCCGTCCTCGTCTTCAAGAGTATAAAGGTTAGCAGCCATTTCCATATCGTTCATAGCAGAATCCTCCTAAAAAATATGATAGTGTCAGGGTTCCGAAGCACACGGCTGCAACGCCCAACATATTTAATTGTACAACTTTTACAGCTAAAAGTCAAGATAGAAAATAAACAAAAATAATGCACAAACACTGTATAGTATTTTGCGTGGAAACCTATTGACAATGCACAAAAGTTGTGGTATATTATATTCAAGGAAAAGGAACAACGTAAAACAAGGTTCCAAATCCTAAAGAGCTGAAGCCGTACAGATGGAGATAATGCAGATAATCTTCCGTTCCAGGCTTACGGTAATTCAGAATTTTCTTGGAAAGGTTGGCGAGTCCGATGGCATCAGAACAGTTTATTTCACAGACAGTCCGCAGCGACTCGTTTGCAGCTATACTTTAAGAAAATAAGTTTAAACAGGGAAGTCTAAATGTAAAGCTATAAGCTTCACTTCCGATTTTGATACGATTTGTATAAGATTTGAACTTAAAGTATATAACGGGCCGCATCACTTAGCAAAAGCTGTAGGGAGTGCGGTATTTTTGTACCCTGAAGGCAGGCGAAAGGTCAATGCGGGGTGTCTGTAAGCAAGAAATACCCGATGGGTTTTAAATATAAAGCTGCAAAAAAATCTGATTAAAAAGGTGAATCCGATGGAAAGATAAGCGTCAGAGATATTTCAGAAAGAAGTGATGTCTATGACAGCAAAATTCGTGAAAGGTATTTATAACCGCATCATCTGATTAGATTGGAGTGAGACCACCAAAGCAGTTAGTTTTACCTTGACCCAAATCTTAATGAAATGAAGGGATGTATATGAAATATACATATCACGATCTGAATATTTGATTACTAACGTAAGGGAGTGAGTCCGACAGGACAGGTAAGGCGGCTATAAGCCGATTTCAGATAAAATAAATTAAGAATTTGAGTGATTT
>JAZUSM010000048.1:0-37571 GCA_045606725.1 Oscillospiraceae bacterium
TGAAATTTCCGCATACCTCGCTAAGCGCTTCAAGCAGGCTGGCGGCGTATTCCTTCAGGCTGAATCTGAAATCGCAGCTATCAATATGGTTCTCGGCGCAGCTTCCACAGGCGTGCGTGCGATGACTTCTTCATCTTCTCCCGGAATTTCCCTGAAATCCGAAGGTATCTCCTACCTCGCAGGTTCTGACCTTCCTTGCGTTATCATCAACGTACAGAGAGGCGGTCCTGGTCTTGGCGGTATCCAGCCTTCTCAGGCAGATTACTGGCAGGCTACTAAGGCTCTCGGCCACGGTGACTTCCACCTTATCGTATTTGCACCAAACTCCGTTCAGGAAATGGTTGATACTGTAACAAAGGCATTTGACCTCGCTGACGAATACCGTATGCCTGCAATGATTCTCGCTGACGGTCTTCTCGGTCAGATGATGGAACCTGTTACATTCCCTGAGGTTACAGCTAAGGAAATCGAAAAGCCTTGGGCTGCAAACGGTCACGGCAACAAGCGTGAACACAACATCATCAACTCCCTTTTCCTCCAGCCTGACGTACTCGAAAAATCCGTTAAGGACAGATTTGAGCGTTACGCTGAAATCAAGGAAAAGCACTCCGACGCTGAGCTTTACATGACAGAGGACGCAGAGGTTGTTGTTACAGCTTACGGCGCTACTGCCCGTGTTGCAAAGGCTGCTGTAAACATGGCTCGTGAACAGGGCATCAAGGCTGGTCTTATCCGTCCTATCACACTCTGGCCATTCCCTGTAAAGCAGATCAACGAAGGCGCAAAGAACGCTCACACTATCATCTGTGCTGAAATGTCAATGGGACAGATGGTTGACGATATCAAGCTTGCTGTTAACTGCTCCAAGCCAGTTGAATTCTTCGGAAGAACAGGCGGCGTAATTCCTAAGCCTTCCGAAATTCTTGATGAAATTAAGAAGTATGGAGGTGCTAAGTAATGGCAGTTGTATTTGAAAGACCAAAGTCCTTTGCAGATATTCCTCTGCATTACTGCCCTGGCTGTACACACGGTATCATTCACCGTCTTGTGTGCGAGGTAATTGATGAAATGGGCATCGAGGGCGATACAATCGGTGTATGTCCTGTTGGCTGCTCCGTTATGGCTTACGACTACTTCACCTGCGATATGATTGAAGCTGCTCACGGACGTGCTCCAGCAGTTGCTACAGGTGTTAAGAGAACAAACCCTGACAAGTTCGTATTTACATATCAGGGCGACGGCGACCTTGCTGCTATCGGTACTGCTGAAACAGTTCACGCTGCAACAAGAGGCGAAAACATCGTTGTTATCTTCGTTAACAACACTACATATGGTATGACAGGCGGCCAGATGGCTCCTACAACACTTCCTGGTCAGGTTACACAGACAACTCCTTTCGGACGTGACCCTAAGCTTATGGGTTACCCTGTAAGAGTTTGCGAAATGCTTGCAACACTGACAGGTACAGCTCTTGCACAGAGAGTTGCTGTTGACACAGTTCCTCACATCAGAGAAGCTAAGAAGGCAATCCGCAAGGCTTTCGAAAATCAGCGTGACAAGAAGGGCTTCTCTATTGTTGAAGTTCTTTCCACTTGTCCTACAAACTGGGGTCTTTCCCCTGTTGACGCTCTCAAGCGCCTCAATGACGAGATGATTCCTTACTACCCACTCGGTGTATACAAGGACGGCAACGCATTCCCAGAAAAGGAGGGTGAATAATTATGACACATGATATTCTCCTCGCAGGCTTCGGCGGACAGGGTATCCTTTTCGCAGGCAAAATCCTCGCATACTCCGGCCTTATGGACAACAAGGAAGTTTCATGGCTCCCTTCTTACGGTCCTGAAATGCGCGGCGGTACATGTAACTGCTCCGTATGTATTTCCGACAACGAGGTTGCTTCCCCGCTCGTAAACGAGCCTGAAATTCTTATCGCAATGAACACACCTTCCCTTGAGAAGTTCGTGAACAGCGTTAAGACTGGCGGTACAATCGTTGTCGACAGCACAATGGTTGACGTAACTGTTGAGCGTACAGATGTAAACATATACTACATCCCTGCTACACAGCTTGCAACAGACAACGACCTTCCCGGCGGTGCAAACATTATCCTTCTCGGCAAGGTGTTCAAGGAAACAGGTATCGTTTCCGCAGAAACTTTCAAGAAGGCAATCGAAAAGGTTGTACCTGCTAAGAAGGCTGCACTTGCTGCAAACAACCTCAAGGCTGTACAGATTGGTATGGACTATAACGGTTAATAATAATTATCACCCTTGATTTCGGTCAAGGGTGATATTTTTATGCGACAAATAATAATCTTGAGCAGCATTGTGGAAATCTATTGAGGGAGACCCTTTTGGAAAAGGGTCATCCCTCAAACTCCCTCCCTAAAACTTTTAATGTAATTTTTCATATAGGGCTATAGCCCTATATGAAAAATTAGACTGAAAGTCTTTGGAAAGGGGTCTGGGGAATAACCTTTCTCCAGAAAGGTTATTCCCCAGTGGGTTTCCATAACACCTACACAGAATTATTATTTGTCGCATAAAAAACCCGTTTCCGAAATTAATCGGAAACGGGTTGATTATTTATTTACGCTTCGAGAAGCTTTTCTGCTGAAGCAAGCTTAAGGCTGATACAGAAGATGTTCATTGCCTGTTCAAGCTCGCTTACAGGTGGGTATGTAGGAGCAATTCTGATGTTCTTGTCGGCTGGGTCCTTGCCATATGGGAAAGTTGCGCCTGCACCTGTGAGGACAACGCCTGCTTCCTTACAGAGCTGGACAGTTCTCTTTGCACAACCGTCAAGTGTGTTGACAGATACAAAGTAACCGCCGTTTGGCTTGTTCCATTCGAGAATGCCAAGCTCACCGATTTCCTTGTCGAGCATATCAAGCACCATATTGAACTTCGGTGCAAGGATTGCCTTATGCTTTGCCATATGAGCCATAATGCCGTCCATATCCTTGAAGTACTTCACGTGACGGAGCTGATTGATTTTATCGTAGCTGATGCACTGGATACCCATAAGGCCTGCAACCTGCTTCATATTGTTAACGGAGCCTGCCATTACTGCTACGCCTGCGCCAGGGAAGGAAATCTTTGATGTTGAAGCGAAGATGAACACCATATCTTCCTTGCCTGTTTTCTTGCACTCGTCAAGAATGTTGAGAATACGGTCAGGAGCGTCCTTGAGATAGTGTACACAGTAAGCATTATCCCAGAAAATTCTGAAGTCCTTTGCCTTTGGAGAAAGGTTTGCAAAGCGTCTTACTGTTTCGTCAGAGTAAACAATTCCGTCAGGATTGGAGTAGAGCGGAACACACCAGATACCCTTGATTGTTTCGTCCTCTGCAACAAGCTTTTCAACCATATCCATATCAGGACCGTCATTCTTCATTGGTACTGTAATCATTTCAATACCGAAAGTTTCACAGATTGCGAAGTGTCTGTCGTAACCTGGTGCAGGACAGAGAAACTTTACCTTTTCGCACTTGCCCCAAGGCTTTTCACTGCCGTAAACACCGTGTGTAACAGCTCTTGCAACTGTATCGTACATAAGGGAAAGGCTGGAGTTACCGCCGATGATGATTTCATCTGTACCAACACCGAGGAGTGCACCGAAAAGCTTCTTTGCGTCAGGAATACCTGTCAGCATACCATAGTTACGGCAGTCTGTGCCGTCGTCAGCAATCATACTTGCGGAGTTTGTGAACACGTCAAACATAGGCATTGCAATGTCAAGCTGGTCAGCACCAGGCTTACCTCTGGACATATCAAGCTTCATACCCTTTGTCTTGTATGCCTCATACTCCTTTTCGCACTCCGCCTTGAACGCGGAAAGCTGTTCCTTGCTCATTTCTGTAAGCTTCATAACCATTTCTTCCCTTTCGATTTATATTATTAACATTATATGCATTGTTCTGAAATTGTATCGTCACAAAATACAATTGTTTTTCCTGTGCGTACATTTTTTCTTTGCAGTCTATTTTATATAATAATACAAACCATTGATTTTTGCAAGCTTTTTTTAACATTCCTGCAAATTATTGCCCCTTTGAACATATCACACTCACATTTTGAATTACCTCGATGTGAATATTGCACTAAAACCACAGATTGACAAGTTCGGACAAATGCAATATAATGGTATGTGAGGTGATAATATGGAACGTATCGCGAAATTTGAAAAGGTAAGCTTCGGGCAGTTTGCGGCGGATTGGAGCAAGAATTTTCCCGATTGCACCGAAGATAAGATAAAGGAAATTTATGATGCTATACCACTACCTGTTCGTGCTACTTCAGGGTCTGCAGGGTACGACTTCTGCCTGCCTGACGGAATAAGTCTTGAAGCAGGTGAAGGTACACTTATCCCTACGGGTATGCGTGCGAAAATTGCTGACGGGTGGGTGCTGAATATTTACCCGAGAAGCGGACTTGGTTTCAAGTTCCGTTTACAGCTCGACAATACTGTTGGTATAATTGACGCTGATTATTACAATGCGGCAAACGAGGGGCACATTATGGTCAAGGTTACAAACGACGGACGTCACGGCAAGACGCTGTCCCTTGAACGTGGAAAAGGCTTTGCGCAGGGCGTGTTCCTGCCGTTTGGGATAACCGTTGATGATGAGGCTGACGGCGAGAGAGTCGGCGGGTTTGGGAGTACGAATGTGTAAATTACATAAGGAGGCAAACAATATGAAAAGAAAATTTCTGAGCATTTTTGCGGCACTCGCTGTCGCTGTAAGTCTTGCAGGCTGTCAGCCACAGGAGCCTGCGGCTGAGGAAGTTGTGGAAATGAAGGTTGTTGAAGCGTCCGAAAGTGACTGGACACACGAACAGGTAAGCGGAGTCACATATCTTTGCGGAAAGCCATTCTCGTTACCCTGCAGTCTTGAGGATTTGCCCGATGATTTTGAAATAGGTGAGCCACGCTACCGAGACAAGGATACTGTCCTGAAAACATACATAACAATTGACGGACAGGACAGCGGTTATTATGATTCGCTGATTTTGCTGAACGGTGAACATGTAGGTATTGTGTATTACTACGAAAGCGGAAATGACAATATTGTTTTCGGCATTGAGTTTTATCCCTTTGAAAGCGAAGGAAAGGATTTTGTAATCAATGGCATCAATCAGAATTCTTCCTTTGAAGATGTCAAAAAGGCATTGGGCAATTCTATGGTCAGGGATGAAAATATTACTGCTATACATGATTACAAGATTTCCAATTCCGAATATCCTGAAGAAGTTATAAGAATTATTTCTTTTGATGAAGATGAGGTTATTGCGATAGCTCATGTTTTACTCATTATGAAGAAGGATTAATCGCCGTTTAAATTTGTCAATTCGGTTACAAATTTTTACAATGTGGTACAATTGTTGAAAAGCCCCTTTTGTAGTGGTACTATTAAGGTAACACGACAGAAGGGGTTGCTTGTGTAATAATTTAAACGGAGGAAATTATGCAGACTACAAGAATTACAGAACAAATCAAAAGCTTACTCAAACCTGACCGCACACTTATTATCGGAATTGACGGTCTTGGCGGTGCAGGAAAAAGCACAGTTTCCGAAGCTGTTTACGCACAGCTTTGCAAAGACGGTTACAACGTTACCCTGTTTCACATTGACGATTTTATTCACCCACGTTCAGTACGCTACAATGACAGCTATGCTGAGTGGGAGTGCTACTACAACATTCAATGGCGGTATGATTACCTTGTAAACAAAGTAATTCAGCCGATAAAATGTGGTGAATTCAAGGGTGCAATCGAACTTTATGACAAGGAAAATGATACATATTATCTGAGTAACGCTGACATTCCCGTGGGAAGTGTTGTTATAGTGGAGGGTGTGTTCCTGCAAAGAGAAGAACTGCGTGACCTGTTTGATTTTATGATTTACATTGACATTTCAGAGTCGGTGCGGCTTGAACGTGTACTTGAACGTGACGGCTATATCGGTGACAAGGAACAGATAAAGGCTAAGTATGACAACCGCTATTTCCCTGCGGAACGTTATTACGTTGAAAAGTGTCTGCCTGCAATGAATGCGGACTATGTCATAAAGGAGTAAGCTATGGTAAAATGGTTATTCTTTGATTTGGGCGGCACGGTTTATGATGAAACATTTTCCGATAAACAACGTATTGACAGACTTATTGAAAAAGCACAGCTTGATATTGCATACGATGATTTTTATGCTGAAATGCAGAAATCGGCGGCAGAATTTGCACAGTCACCCTTTGGTGCAGCACGCAAAAAGCTTGGAATTGGGGAAAACGTGCCTTACTCAAATGAGAAAGAAATTCTTTATCCCAACGCTGTTGAGGTTATCAGAAAGCTTTCGGAAAAATATAAGCTTGGTATCATTGCAAATCAGCCGCCCAACACAGCTGAACGGCTAAAAAACGACGGATTGTATGACTTGTTTCAAATCTGCTTGCTGTCGGAATGTGTGAACCTGTTCAAGCCTGACACAGCTTTCTTTGAACGTGCACTTGAAGAAGCAGGATGCAACCCTTGTGAAGCGGTAATGATTGGCGACAGACTTGATAATGACGTTTTCCCTGCAAAAAGCGTGGGAATGAAAACTGTAAGAATTGTGCAGGGACTTTATTCCGTTCAGCGTGCTTCGCGAGATGAGTATGCGGCTGATTATGAGATCGGAAGTCTTGAGGAATTGCTTGATATGGATTTCTGATATAACATCGGGGAGGTAACAAAATGAAAAAACTTTACGCAATAATCACAGCGGCACTTCTCCTGTGCGGCTGTACACAGAATGATAATTCGGTTACGGAAACGGCGGTCAGTGAGAGTGTTACTGCTGAGGATGTTACGGAGGACGTGACAAGCATTACAACTGTACCTGAAACGGAAACCGTTTCGGAAACAACGGATTACACTATGCCGTCTGTGCCGTCGACGGACAGGATTGAGGTCGGCTACTCGGAAGATGACGAATTTATCGTTATCGGACGTGAAATGTGGAAGCAGTACAACGAAACCCTGTGGGATTATTTCGGCACAAGCTGTCATATGAAGTGGCACTACACCAATGGCGAAGGCCACACCAATTCCACAGACGCAAGGTGTTACCTCGAGGTTGATGGGCTTTACACCGACAGGGAAAATGAAGTCTACACCGAAATGAACTACGCTGAGGCGAGAGAGTTTCTCATCAGCGAGCTTAATATCACGGAACACGGCTTTGATGACTTATGCAGATTTTCTCCGGGGGCATACGTTGAAAAGGACAGCAAGCTCTTGGTAGGTCAGGCTGACGGCGGTTACGACGGCTGGGATTTCTGCTACATCACCGACTACAAGGCGGAGGACGATTTTGTCACCTACTACTGCGAAAAGCGTGGACTTTACTGCAACCCCGACAACGGCTTGGACAAATGTGACAGATACCTCGATTTTTCCTTCACGCTGAAAAACGAGGACGGCGAATGGAAGCTTTACAGCTGTACAAACTATGAGGCGTTTTTTACGTATCTTGTAGGCACGGCGGCTGACGTGAACAAGAGTCTTGCTGAGAATAATTTGACGGTTACGCTTGAAAAGGAACGGGATTATCTGAATAATGGGGAAAAATATCTTTCCGAGTTTATGGAGTATCTGGAAAGCGGTTGTACAACAAGCTATTACTATCTTGACCAGGGCTGTGATTTCGGTCAATACGATTTTATGGACGATTTCACTATTGACAGCTACTCATACAGCTGGATATACGCTGACGGCGGATATGGTGTAACACTGAACTGTTCTGACAGCACCTGCGAGATGTTCCCCAATGGTGAGTCGCTTTGGTATTTCGGTGGCGGTATATTCTGCCCGTGGGAAAAGGCGGAGAAGTTGAATTCCCGATACGATGATATAGAAGAACCTTTCAGAACAGCATATTATGCGGCTTCTGATTTTTCATTATATACAGGTGCGTTTGAGTTTGATAAGGAATGGCTTGAAAGTTACACGGATATAAGTCCTCATGCGTTTTGTTGTCATGCCTATAACCCTTATCTGGAAATAGAAATTATAGATGAAGAAAATGAAGGCTTCAGCTTTGAAAACTTTATTTATGCAATGAAGCAGACCTATAACATAAACATTTCGCAGGAAGCCTTTGACGGAAATACAATTGGATATATTCCTTTATGCGGCGGTCACGGAGGAACTTGGCTTTACACAGAACTTGTAGGTTACGAAGAAACGGACAGCGAGGTAAAGGTTACTATCGATTATTACGGCGACGAACTTTATTTCTATCCTGTTATTGAAACTGAATACACTTTTACTAAAAATGCTGACGGTACAATAACATTGCAGGGTGCGGAAAAGATTTTCGACAAAGGGTATGAGCCTGCGTGCGGAACTGTTTAAAATTATTTTCAAAAACCCCTTGCAATCCGCAAAAAAATGTGGTATAATAATTGCAACAGAATAAGATGTACAAAAGACCGAGAACCTTCTCGGTCTTTTGTGTTGTATTCGTACAGATAAAAGAAAGGAAGGATTGAATGGCTGGTAAAAAAGGCGGCAACACTGTGGCTAAGGTTTACGACATTGCGAAGCCGATTGCTGACTCGCTGGGGCTGAAGATTTGGGACGTTACTTTCGAAAAGGAAGGTGCAATGTGGTTTCTGAAGGTGCTTATCGACAAGATTGACGGGGCACTTGATATGGACGACTGCGAGGCTATGACGCGTCCGCTTTCAAAGGCACTGGACGAGGCTGACCCGATTGAACAGAATTATATGCTGGAGGTTGGCTCCCCTGGTTTAGGACGTGACCTGAAAAAACCTGAGCACTTCGAGGAGTTTCTGGAATGTCCTGTAAGAATCCGCTACATCCGTGAAACTGACGGACAGAAGGAATTCATTGCTATTCTCAAGGGTTACGACAAGGACAGCATTTCCGTTATAACTGAGGAGGGCGACAAGGTTATTGCTATTGCTGAAACTGCTTTTATCAGGCTGTTTGATGATGACGATGATGAATTGTTTGCTGACGATGGTGAAGACGAGGAATAATTTTCGGTAAAAATTAAATTTATATAGAAAACCATTTGAACACATTTTAGGAGGAATTCATAAAAATGAACAAGGAATTTTTTGAAGCGCTTGAACTGCTGGCGCAGGAAAACGGCATACCTATGGAAACTCTCGTTGAAAAGATTGAACAGGGTATTGCAAGAGCAGTTAAGAAGGAATATCCCGACTGCGAAAACTATCTTGTAAAGATTGATATGGACAAGAAAAAGCTTGAAGTTTGTCTGATGAGAACTGTTGTTGATGATGAACCGCTTGATATGAGCGAAATTCACATTGACGAAGCAATTGCTACCTGCACAAAGCGTGCTAAGGTCGGCGACGTTGTTCCTTTCAAGCTTTCCACTGCAAAGTTCGGACGTGTTGCGGCTCAGAATGCCAAGCAGGCTATCAGAACTGAACTCAAAGGCTTTGAACGCGCAAAGTACATCAATCAGTTCGACAGCAAGGTGCACGAGGCTGTTTCTGCAACAGTTCAGAGAATTGAACCTGAAAGCGGCAACGCTACATTGACAATTGACAAGAATGAAGTTTATCTTTTCAAGAATGAACAAATTCCGGGCGAGGTACTTAAAGAGGGCGATATTGTCAAGCTTTACGTTGTTGATATCATCAACCGTGAAAGACGTCCTATGGTTAAGGTTTCCCGTACTCACAAGGACCTTGTAAAGCGTCTGTTTGAACTTGAAATTCCTGAGATTTACGATGGCACTGTTGAAGTAAAGGCTATCTCCCGTGAGGCAGGCTCCAGAACAAAGATTGCGGTATGGTCAAAGGATAAGAACGTTGACCCTGTAGGCTCATGTATCGGTCCTAAGCACAGCCGTATTCAGAACATTGTAAATGAGCTTAACGGCGAAAAGATTGACATTATCATCTATGACGAAGACCCTGCTGTTTTCATTGCTCACGCACTTGCTCCTGCTGAGGTACTCAGCGTAACTGTTGAGGAGGGTGAACAGAAGTCCTGCACAGTTATTGTTCCTAACAATCAGCTTTCTCTTGCAATCGGCAACAAGGGTCAGAATGCTAAGCTTGCTGCAAGACTCACAGGCTTCAAGATTGATATCAAGCCTGAAAACCCTATTGACTGATAAGGTTGTGATTTAATGGCAGGTACAAAGAAAATACCAATGAGAATGTGCCTCGGCTGCAATGAAATGAAGCCTAAGAAGGAACTTATCCGTGCGGTAAAATCTCCTGAGGGCGAAATCTCTATGGACCTTACAGGAAAGAAATCCGGCAGAGGTGCTTATATTTGCAGGAGCATCGAATGCTTCCGCATGGCAAGAAAAGCAAGGCGCTTTGAAAAAGCTTTCTCATGTCAGATTTCCGAGGAAGTCTATGACGCTATGGAAAAGGAACTGCAGTTTGAAAAATAATTTTCAAACTAAGAGTTTTGTGCTTTTTGGACTGACGTCCAAAATTTTGTAAGCAAAATTACACAAAACATCTTACGAAAGGAGGACACACGCTTCTGCTGAAGCGTGGTCATTGAAAATGAGTAATCTCACAGGTCTGCTGACCATTTGCCGAAAGGCGGGAAGACTTGTTATGGGCTTCGACCCGATGAAGGACGCACTTGCAGAGGGTAAGGCATGCGCAGTAATTGTTGCATCAGACCTTTCTCCCAAGACAGAAAAGGAGGTACGCTTCTTTTCTGGCAAAAAGGAAATTCCCGTTAAAAAGACTTCACTTACTCTCAATGATATATATTTTGCTCTCGGTAAGAAAGCAGGTATCATTACAATATGCGACAAGGGATTTGCCGAAAAGGCACTTGCCGTATGCGATAAAGAAAATATTGATAACATTGAATAAATTTTCAGAAAAACGGAGGTATACAGCCTATGAGTACACCAAAATCCACTAAGCTTAAAATAAACGACGTTGCCAAGGACCTTAACACTACGGGTCAGGAGCTTGCAGATTTTCTCAAGGAAAAGCTTGACGTCACAAAGAAGCCTACAGCTTCTCTTACAGAGGACGAAATGAATTTCGTTCTTGAAGCATATTCCCAGAACAATCAGGTTACATCTTTTGACGATTATTTTGCTACCAAGAACCAGCCTAAGACAGAAGAACCAAAGGAAGAAAAGCCTGTCAAGAAGGCTGCTGCTAAAAAGGAAACTGCAAAGAAGACTGCTGAAAAGGCAGAAAAAACTGAAAAGCCTAAAAAGGAAACCGCCAAGAAGGAAGCTGCTCCTAAGGCTGAAAAACCAGCTGAAAATAAGCAGGAGGTCAAGGAAGCACCAAAGGCAGAAGTAAAGGCTGAAGAAAAACCAAAGGTTCAGGAAGAACCAAAGCAGGAAGCTAAGAAGGAACAGCCTGCTCCGAAGCCTGCAAGCAATCAGCAGAACAAGAATGACCGCTTCAACACACAGCAGGTTCTCAGCGGTGATAAGAAGAAAAAGCAGGAACAGAAGCCTGCAAACAAGCCTGCTGAACAGTCCAACAAGAAGAAGCTCGACGTTAAGTTTGCCGATGCTTCAACTCCTGTTGAAAACAACAAAATCCACACCATCGACACAAGAGGTTCTTATGTTGAGATGGATAAGTATAACGAAAAATACGACAACATGGCTAACGCTTCAGGCGGCAACAACCGCAAGAAGGATAACTTCTCCAAGAAGCAGAAGCTTACTCAGAAGTCACAGCAGCGAAAGAGCCAGCAGTACTCCAACAAGCGTGAGAGTGAAGCTGAAAAACTCCGCAGACTTGAACTTGAACGTGCAAGAAAGCAGCAGCTCAAGGTTCTTATTCCTGACGAAATCGTTGTTTCCGAGCTTGCTTCAAGACTCAAGGTTACTGCTACTGAAGTAATCAAGAAGCTCATGCAGCTTGGTGAAATGTGCACTATCAATCAGGTTATCGACTTTGATACAGCGTCCCTCGTTGCTGAGGAACTTGGCGCTAAGGTTGAAAAGGAAGTTATCATCACAATTGAAGAACGTCTTATCGACGACTCCGACGACGACGGCGAGGGCGAAGAAAGAGCTCCTGTTGTTGTAGTAATGGGTCACGTTGACCACGGTAAGACTTCCCTCCTCGACCGTATCAGAAACGCTAACGTTACTTCCACAGAAGCAGGCGGTATCACACAGCATATCGGTGCTTACCGTGTTACATGCAACGGCAAGGACATCACATTCCTTGATACCCCTGGTCACGAAGCGTTTACTTCCATGCGTGCAAGAGGTGCGTCCATCACTGATATCGCTATCCTTGTAGTTGCTGCAGACGACGGTATCATGCCTCAGACTGTTGAAGCTATCAACCACGCTAAGGCTGCAGGCGTTTCTATTATCGTTGCTATCAACAAGATGGATAAGGAGGCTGCTAACCCTGATGTTATCAAGCAGCAGCTTACTGAACACGGCCTTGTTATTGAAGAATGGGGCGGCGACATTATCTGTGTACCTGTTTCCGCTAAGACAGGCATGGGTATTGACGACCTTCTCGAAAACGTACTTCTCGTTGCAGAAGTTGCTGAACTCAAGGCTAACCCTAACCGTCTTGCAAAGGGTACTGTTGTTGAAGCAAGACTTGACAAGGGACGCGGTCCTATCGCAACAGTTCTCGTTCAGAACGGTACTCTCCACACAGGTGATATTATCATTGCAGGAACAGCTGTAGGACGTGTACGTGTTATGACAAACGACAAGGGCAAGGTTGTTAAGGAGGCAGGTCCTTCCTACCCTGTTGAAATCACAGGCCTTGCAGAAGTTCCATCCGCTGGTGATATCTTCAACGCTGTTGAGGACGAAAGACTCGCAAGAGAGCTTGTTGAACAGCGTAAGCACGAAGCTAAGCAGGAACAGTTCAAGCAGTACCAGAAGGTTACTCTTGACAACCTGTTCAGCCAGATTGAACAGGGCGAAATCAAGGAACTCCCGATTATCGTCAAGGCTGACGTACAGGGTTCTGTTGAAGCTGTCAAGCAGTCCCTTGAAAAGCTCTCCAACAACGAAGTTCGTGTTCGTGTTATTCACGGTGCAGTTGGTGCTGTTTCCGAGGGTGACGTAATGCTCGCAAGCGCTTCCAATGCAATCATCGTTGGCTTCAACGTTCGTCCTGACCCTGTTGCTGCAGACAGTGCTGAACGTGACGGCGTAGATATCCGTCTTTACAGAATTATCTATGACGCAATCGAAGAAATCACAACCGCTATGAAGGGTATGCTTGCACCTAAGTACCGTGAAGTTAACCTCGGTCGTGTTGAAGTTCGTCAGGTATACAAGATTTCCAACGTTGGTACTGTTTCAGGTTCCTACGTTCTCAACGGTAAGATTACAAGAAACGCTGAAATCCGTGTTGTTCGTGACGGTATCATCATTGCTGACGACAAGATGTCCAGCCTTAAGAGATTCAAGGATGACGTTAAGGAAGTTGCAGAAGGCTACGAATGCGGTATCACACTTGAAAAGTTCCACGACATCCGTGAGGGCGATATCTTTGAAGCATACTTCATGGAAGAATATCGTCCTGACTGATTCAAATAATATCGGTACCGCAATAATCTGCGGTACCCCAAATACAAATCCTAAAGGAGTTTTATATGCCTAATTTCAGAAACGGACGCTTGTCCGAGGATATCAAGAGAGAAATTTCAGCTCTTATCCGTGAGGAAATCAAGGACCCGAGAGTAAACGGAGGCTTTGTTTCTGTTGTAAGAACCGAGCTTTCCGGCGACGGCTCTCACTGCAAGGTCTATATTTCCGACCTTACCGGCTTTGAGGCTTCAAAGTCCGCAGTAAAGGGGCTTGACAGCGCTTCAGGTATGATAAGACGTCATATCTCAAACAAGCTTCGTCTTAAAAAGTGCCCTGAGCTGAAATTTATTGCAGACAACTCTATCGAGCATTCAGCAGAAATTGCAAAGATGCTTGAATCAATCGACACCTCAGAGGATAATGACGAAGAATAAAATTTATGAGAGGAGTGACGCTATATGAATATTAGTCTGACAGAAACAGCTGAATTCCTTAAAAACCACGATAATTATTATATACTCACTCATCAGAGTCCAGACGGCGACACAATGGGCAGCGGCTTTGGTCTTTGCTATGCACTTCGCCAGATCGGCAAAAAGGCAAATGTTCTTTGCTCTGATGAGTTCCCTAAGAGATATCATTTCATGTATGAGGGCTATGAACCGCAGAAGTTTTCTCCTGAAACAATTGTAGCGGTTGACGTTGCTGACAAGAAGCTTCTCGGCACAAAGCTTGCCCAGTACGGTGACTATGTAAATCTCTGCATTGACCACCATGTTTCCAATCTTCACTATGCCGAGCGTCTGTTGGTTAACCCTGACGCTGCGGCTGCATGTGAGGTGCTGTATCAGGTGCTGAGTGAAATGGGTATTGAATTCACAAAGCAGATCGCTGAATGTATTTATACAGGTATTGCAACTGACACAGGCTGCTTCAAATACGGCAACACTACTCAGCTTGCGCATATCATTTCGTCGCACCTTATGGACTGCGGCATAAGAATGGAACAGATTAACCGTGAAATGTTCGATACCAAAAGCAAGGCTCGTATCAAGGTTGAACAGTACATCAATTCTGCAATGGAATATTACCTTGATGACAAGTGCGCAATGGTAGCGGTTACTCTTGATACAATAAAAAAAGCAGGACTTGCTCAGGAAGAATTTGAGGGCATTGCAGGTATGAGCGTTCAGACTGAGGGCGTTCAGATAGGCGTTGTAATCAAGGAAAAGGACGAAGGGAAATTCAAGATTTCCATGCGTTCAGCTTCCGATATAGATGTTTCCGCAATCTGTCAGAAATTCGGCGGCGGCGGTCATGTCAAGGCGGCAGGCTGTACTCTTGAAGGACCTCTTGACGATGTTAAGCTTCGTCTGCTTTCTGCTATTGCACCTGCTATGGGGATTGACTTATGGCTGGCATAAACAACGAGGAGATGTGCGGAGTAATCTGCGTGAACAAGCCTGAAGGTTTTACAAGCTTTGATGTTATCGCCAAAATGCGAGGCATACTGAAAATCAAACGCCTTGGGCACGCAGGAACTCTTGACCCGATGGCTACGGGAGTGCTTCCTGTTTTTGTGGGACGTGCAACAAAAGCATGCGACATTCTCCCCGACCATGACAAGATTTATCGTGCAGGGTTCAGACTCGGTGTAACAACTGACACCCAGGACAGCACGGGTAAAGTTACGCAAGAACGTGACCCGTCTGCTGTTACAAAGGAAATGCTTCTCGGTACGCTGGAAAATTTCCGCGGAGAGATAATGCAGATTCCGCCTATGTACTCTGCCGTTTCGGTAAACGGAAAACGTCTTTATGACCTTGCAAGGCAGGGTATCGAGGTTGAGCGTGAGGCTCGTCCTGTGACCATTTACAGGCTTGAACCTGCGGAGTTTGACGAAGCGGAAAAATGTGGTGTGCTGACAGTTTCCTGCTCAAAGGGAACTTATATCAGAACACTTATCAACGACATTGGCGAGTCACTGGGCTGCGGAGGAATAATGACCTCACTGACAAGAACAACCGCCTGCGGTTTTTCACTTGATGACTGCGTTACGATTGAGAATTTACAGCGCGAGGCTGAAAACGAACGCAATTTTGAACGGTTCCTCAAGCCTGTTGAGGATGTTTTCTCTGAACTGCCGAAGCTTATGCTTCACGGTGCACAGGAGAGAATGTACCGCAACGGTATAAAGCTTGACCTTACAAAAATAAGAACTGACATCACTGCCGAGCGTATCAGCGTTTACGGCGAAAAGGGCTTCATCGGAACAGCTGTCCCCGACATGGAAAATGGCGTTCTGAGAGTTGACAAAACTTTTTACCTTTAAAAGAAAGGAAGTGAACACGGATGGTTGACCTGACGGGTACAAATGACGTGCCGAAGAACAGCACGGCTGTTGCTATGGGACTTTTTGACGGTATTCATCACGGACACCGCACGGTTATCCGTACTGCAATTGATATTGCCGCACAGATGCCCGGTATTGACCCTGCCGTGTTCACATTTGACACCGCAACCGTAACCTCAAAGGGTGACGGCGGTGTGAAATACATTCATTCAAGGGACATGAAATTCGAGCTTATTGACAGGCTTGGAGTGCGTTATATCTACTCCCCCGATTTTCTGAACTTCAGAAATTTAAGCGGAGAGGAATTTGTTGAGCTTGTTCTCTGCGACAAGCTTTCGGCTAAGTTCGTTATCTGCGGACGGGATTTCCGCTTCGGTAAAGATGCTTCATGCGGTGTTGCGGAACTTGACAAGATGTGCCGCAAGCGTGGCATACAGGTGCGCACGGTTGCGCCTGTACTTGAGGACGGCGGACAGCGTATATCCTCTACTATGATAAGAGAACTTATTGCAAGCGGTAAGATTGAACTTGCAAACTCGCTTCTTGACTCGAAATTCACTTTCAGGCTTCCCATTGCCTACGGCAGACAGCTTGGACGCACCCTTGATTTCCCGACGATAAATCAGTACCTCTCCAATCGTCAGGTTACCCCGAAATTCGGCGTGTATGTTTCCCGCACGGAAGTGTGGGGCAGGATTTACCGAAGCATTACCAACGTGGGCGTAAAGCCTACCGTGGGAAGCGACGTACCCCTTGCGGAAACCTACATAATCGGCTTCGAGGGCGGCGAGCTTTACGGCGAGGTTGCAAAGGTTTCGCTGGTTTCCTTTATCCGTGAGGAAAGAAAGTTTGACAGCGTTGACGAACTGAAAAGTCAGATTGCTGAGGATATAAAATCAGCCATGAATTATAATAAAAAGGATTGATAAAAATGAATACAGCAAATGTAAGAACACGATTTGCGCCAAGCCCTACAGGCTATATGCACATCGGTAATCTTCGTACTGCACTTTACACTTATATTATCGCAAGAAAATACGGCGGAAAGTTCATTCTCCGTATCGAGGATACCGACCAGGGCAGATTTGTTGAGGGCGCTACAGAGGTAATTTACGACACACTCCGCAAGTGCGGTCTTGACTGGGACGAAGGTCCTGACATCGGCGGTCCGGTTGGTCCGTACATTCAGTCCGAGCGTATGGGCCTTTTCAAGGAATACGCTGAACAGCTTGTAAAGTCGGGTCACGCTTACTACTGCTTCTGCACAAAGGAGCGTATGGATCAGGTTCACGAGGAACAGCGCGCAAAGGGCATTACACCAACTTACGACAGACACTGCCGTGAGCTTCCGCAGGAAGAAGTGGACAAGCTTCTTGCAGAGGGTGTTCCTTATGTAATCCGTCAGAAGGTTCCTCTCGACGGCACAACAACTTTCCACGATGAACTTTACGGCGACATTACCGTACCGAACGCTGACCTTGACGACCAGATTCTCCTCAAGGCTGACGGTATGCCAACCTACAACTTCGCTAACGTTGTTGACGACCACCTTATGGGCATTACTCACGTTGTACGCGGCAACGAGTATCTTTCTTCCGCACCAAAGTACAACCTGCTCTATGAGGCATTCGGCTGGGAAGTACCGACCTACATTCACGTTGAACACATCATGCGTGACGCTACTCACAAGCTTTCCAAGCGTGACGGCGATGCTTACTTCGGCGACTTCGTGGAAAAGGGCTTCTACATTCCTGCTATCCTCAACTATATTGCACTTCTCGGCTGGGCACCTAAGGGTGAACAGGAAATCTTTACTCTTGATGAGCTTGTACAGGAATTCGATATCAGCGGCCTTTCCAAGTCCCCTGCTATCTTTGACCCTGTGAAGATGAAGGCTATCAACTTCGAGTGGATCAAGAAGCTTTCACTTGACGAGTTCAAGGAGCTTGCTCTGCCTTATATCAGACAGACCTGCAAGAGTGAGGACATCGACCTTGACGTGCTTGTAAAGACACTTCAGCCACGTACTGAGCTTTTCACTGACATTCCTGAAAAGGTTGATTTCATTGACGAGCTCCGTGAATACAGCACCGACCTTTACTTCAACAAGAAGATGAAGACCACTCCCGAAACAAGCCTTGAAGCGCTTAAGGCTGCTTCCGAGGTATTCGAGGGTATTGATGATAATGCGTGGACAGAGGAAAATATACACTCCGCACTTTTCGCTAAGATTGAAGCTCTCGGCGTAAAGAACGGCTGGATGCTCCTTCCTATCAGAGCAGCTCTTTCCGGCAAGCAGTCCACACCGGGCGGCGGCGTTGAGCTTGCGGCTATCCTCGGTAAAAATGAAAGCCTTGCACGTATTGCAAAGGGCATAGAATTGCTTGGCTAAATTTTACGGCATTATCACTTAATCAACACATTAAGCTTGTATAATTTACAAGTTATATTATGTAAAATCTACTGAAAGGTGGCTGCTGAAATGATTGAAGTACAGAACCTTACAAAGCAGTACGGCGCAAAAAAGGCTGTTGACAATCTTTCATTTACCGTCAATGACGGCGAAATCTTAGGCTTTCTCGGACCTAACGGTGCGGGTAAATCCACAACCATGAATATGCTGACGGGCTACATTTCCTCAACCGAGGGTAAGGCGCTCATCAACGGCATTGACATTCTTGATGACCCTATCGAAGCAAAGAAGAATATCGGTTATCTTCCTGAAATTCCTCCCCTTTACCTCGACATGACAGTCAAGGACTATCTCAACTTTATCTATGACCTTAAAAAGTGCAAGCTTCCACGTAAGGCTCACCTTGAGGACGTTTGCAGTCTGGTTATGATCAAGGATGTATACAACAGAATTATCCGTAACCTCTCAAAAGGTTACAAGCAGAGAGTCGGTCTTGCACAGGCTCTTATCGGCAATCCGCCTATCCTTATCCTTGACGAACCTACTGTTGGTCTTGACCCTAAACAGATTATCGAAATCCGTACTCTTATCAAGAAGCTCGGCAAGAAGCATACAGTAATCCTTTCTTCTCACATTCTCCCTGAAATTCAGGCTGTATGTGACAGAATCATCATCATCAACGGCGGTAAGATAGCTGCTGACGATACAACTGAAAATCTCACAAAGAACATTTCCACTGACCACAAGCTTATCGCAAGAATTGACGGTCCTCGTGAGGAAGTCCTCAAGATGATAAAGAATATGCCTGGTGTTGTATCCGTTGTTGCGGATATGGAGCGTGAAACAGGTATTTTCGACTACGAAATCGAAGCACAGGAAGGCATTGACCTGCGCCGTGAACTGTTCAAGAGAGTTGTTGCAAGAAACTGGGTAATTCTTGGACTCAAGACAACAGAAATGACTCTTGAAGACATCTTCCTCAAGATTACAATGGGCGACGATGTTGTTATCAAGACAATGAAAAACGATACTGAAGCAAAGTCAGAAGCTGTTGACGCTAAGGCTGAAACTGCTGATAAAAAGGAGGGTGAGGAATAATGGGCGCTATTTTCAGACGTGAGCTGAAGGCTTACTTCACCTCACCTATCGCTTACATTTTTATTGCAGTTTTCCACGCTTACACAATAATCTCTTTCATCAGCGGAAATCTCCTTATGGGTTCAACAGATATGGGCTATGTTTTCACAAGCACATTCACTATCCTGATGTTCCTTATTCCGCTTCTTACAATGAGAGTTTTTACAGAGGAACGCCGTCAGCGTACAGACCAGTGCCTTATGACTGCGCCTGTAAATCTGTTCTCGATTGTTGCAGGTAAGTTCCTTGCTTCCGTATGCGTTTTCCTGCTTGCAATGGCAATCTACATCGTGTACATTATTGCTCTTATTTACCTTGCAGGCGGAGTTGCGTGGGCTACCGTTCTCGGCAACCTTTTTGCACTTCTTCTTCTGGGCGCAAGCTTTATTGCAATCGGTGTATTCATCTCCGCAACAACAGAAAATGAGGTTGTTTCCGCAATTCTCAGCTTTATAACTATCATGGTGTTCTACCTTATTGATATGTATGCAGGAATGGTACCTGTTGCGTGGATAAGAAATGTAATGTCCGCTCTCGGTTTCTACACAAGATACGCTGAGTTCTCACAGGGCATTTTCTCAATCCCGAACATTGTGTTCTTCATCAGCACAATTTTCATCTTCAACTTTCTTACCGTGCGTGTGCTTGAAAAGCGCCGCTGGTCATAATGAAGGAGGTTTGCTGCTATGAAGATTAACAAGAAAAAGCTTAAATACGGTACAGCCGCAGTTGTTATTACAGCGGTTGTGGTTGCAATGGTTGTCCTCCTTAACGTTGTGATTTCAATTCTTTCCGAAAGATACAACATGAACTTCGACATCACACCTAACAGCGACTTTGAAATCAGCGAAGAAACAAAGGACTATCTTGCTTCACTTACTGAAAATGTTGAAATCTGTACAACTGTTGACGAGCTCATTTTCAAGACCTCCGAGAACCGTTATTACAGACAGGCTTACGAGGTACTGAAAAAGTATGAATACAACAGCGACAAGATTACCGTAAATTTTGTTGACATGACCACAAATCCGACTTACGTTGAAAAGTATAAGAAATACTATGACGGAACAATCAACGACAGCAGTATCATTATCTTCAACGAGGATACAAAGCGTATCAGGGTTCTTTCCACAAGCGACCTGTTCAACACAGAGATAAACTACTATTACTTCCAGGAACAGATTGTTTCCTCAAAGGCTGAACAGACTCTCACCTCTGCGATTATGTATATCACAGACCCTGAGCCTAAGACAGCGGTTTATCTCAATACCGCAACTCAGAGTGCTGTCGGTGAGAATGTACAGTCCCTGCTTGAATCAAACGGCTTTGACCTTATGACTGTTGACCCACTTACAGAGGAACTTCCTGTTGACGCTGACCTTATCGTACTCAATGCTCCTACAAATGACCTTTCTCCTGAAGTTATCGACAAGCTCTATACATTCATGGAGAACGGCGGTAATTACGGCAAGAACATGATTTATCTTGCAAGCATGGAGCAGAATGCTACACCTAACATCGACGCATTCCTTGCTGAATGGGGTATCGCTGTAAAGGGCGGCGTTGTCAGCGACAGCAATCAGCAGAATCTTGACCCTAATTATTACGGCTACGGCTTCGGTTCTTTCATTGAAGAAAATGACTATACAACAGGTATCCCTGCGGAAAATATCGAAGCTCCCGTTGTTTCCTACTATGCACGTCCTATCGAACTTCTTTTTGATTTCAGCGGCAACGTAAGCGTAATCTCTCTGCTCAACACTGCTGAAACAGGCGTTGCGATTACAACAGAAATTCAGCAGGAATACGCTGAAACAGGTGTAATGCCTGCAATTGAGGAAAAGGCTATTCCTATGATTGCTCTTTCCAACAAGTACACCTTCATTGATAACGAACAGGTTCTTTCCAACCTCGTTGTATTCGGTTCAGACCAGATGCTCCGTTCTGACATCACATCTGCTACCTACTACAACAACGGCGACTATTTTGTTTCAATTCTCAACAAGATTTCAGGCAAAGAAAACGGTATCTATATCGTTGAAAAGGACCTTTCAGGCGATACCTTCCCGATTACCACAACACAGTTTATCGTTCTTGCAATTGTAATGTTTGTTATCCCTCTTGCAGTTCTGGTAACAGGTATTGTTGTATGGGTAAGACGCCGTCACAAGTAACAGGAAGGAACGCTTGAACAATGAAAAAAAATATACGACTTATTATAATCTGCGCGCTTGTTGTGATTATTCTTGCAGCTGCACTGATTATTCTTACAACAACAGGAACAACTTCTGACAACAATGATGATAATCCTGCATCAAGCGCCGCAGACGAGGTTACTACATCCCTTCTCTACAGCAACAAAATGGATGACCTTGCCGTGCTCACAATCGAAAATGAACACGGCACCTACAAGGTTGAACGTGTTGAATTTGAGGGGGAAAATCTGTGGACAATAAAGGAAATTGCTAATCTTCCTCTGAGCAACACAGTTATCAGTGCACTTATAGAAAACGCAATTTCTGTTACTGCACAGCAGACAGTTGCTGAAAATCCTGAGGATATTTCCATTTACGGTCTTGACAAGCCGCTTGCGACAGTTACTGCTGAGTTTACAAACAGCGATAAAACTGTAAGAAAGCTTTATGTCGGCAACAAGACTCCAAAGGGTACTGCCCACTATTTCATGATGGAGGGTGACCCTGCGGTTTACACTGTTAATGTGGGCGAAATGAGTCCTTATCTCAACGACAAATGGTACGCTGTTGTGAAAACAGTATTCCAGTCATCAGGTGAAACGGTAATCAGCAAGATGACTGTCAGCCGTCCCGATATTGATTACGATATTGTAATTGAATACGATAAACGTCTTGATGATGAAAACAGTATGGTTGCCAATTCCTCCCTTTATGTTATGACAAGCCCTGTCTTCCGTGAGCTTAACCCTGAAACCTGCGACGCTGTGACAAACGGTGTTTTCGGGCTTACCGCTACAGAGCTTGGCATTGTAAATCCAAACCAGGAGGATATGGTTACCTGCGGTATTACCGAACCGAGTGCAGTTCTTACTGTTGAAACAACTGATGGAAACAAGCTGCACCTCTCCATCGGAAACGAAATAATCAATGAGTCTGGCAACAAGGGACGTTTTGTTTATGTTGAAGGCATCAGCATTATTTATGTTTTTGATAATTCACTTCTCCCCTGGCTTACAGTCAAGCCTCTTGACATTACAACAACAATGTTCACAAGCAACTATGTTTATGACCTTACTTCCATTGACATTACAACAGAAAACGGCAAGTATGATTTTGAAATCACAGGCAGCAATGCCGATGATTTTGCGGTGACTCTTGACGGTCAGGCAACAGACCCTGACGCTTTCAAGAATTTCTATCAGTTTATTCTGCGTGCACCAAGTACGGATGTTTATTTTGAGGAAACTACTGCTAATCCTGTTCTTACCGTTGATATCAGAACAACCTCAGGCAGAGATTTGATTGAATTCATTCCGTCTGACAACAGACAGTCCATTATCCGACTTAATGGCAAGGTTGCCTATAAATGTGCAGCAGCTTATGTTGACAGATTTATTTCCAACATGGAGCTGTACAAAAACGGTGAGGAAATTGTTGCCAGCTGGTAATTGCGACAATTTTTACACTTGCGTTATGTTAAAATAACAGGACTGCTAACCGCAAATGAAAATATCAGCATTTTTAATAATTTCACTTGATTTTGTGAATATTTTGTGGTATAATATTAATGAACGATATTTTCAACAACTTAGAAGGAGGATATGAAATGGCAGAAACTACTACAGGATTTCTCCGTTATAAGGGTTACCCTCTTGTGAGAAACAAAGATGAAATTTATTACGGAAACATGAGCGACCAGTATGTAGTCTGGATGCAGATTACCGAAAAAACAAAGGTCGGCGATATGGATGTTGCAAGCAAGGTCAAGCTTTACAAAATGGCTACCGATGAAACACTTAACCCGATTGAACGAGTTGTAAAGCAGAGCGAAAAAACAAGCCTCTATGAAGCTCTTGATATTGCTTACGCATGGCTTTCCAGAAAGTAATAATTTCTGAAAGAAATCTTTTTATATTGATTGCATTGTCATTAAGCACAGTATTTCTAATGAGATACTGTGCTTTTTGTTTCTTTTTGTAACGAATTAAATATTTATTAATTTGTAGTCAATTATTTATTAAACAATATTTCTGCATTTTTATGATATACTTAATGTGATTATAATGTTGAAAGGGGAAAGCTATATGAAGGTAATTGCGCTGGTTTCCTGCGGCACAGATGACTCTTATCATAGTCCGCTGGTACAAAGCTTTATAGACAAGTGCGCTGAAAATGACTGCCGCGTTTTATGGTTTCAATCCCTTTCCGACAATTCTGATGATACCATGCATAATAAGGGCGAACTCAATATATTCAACCTGATCAACTACGAACTTATTGATGCTGTTGTCATTATGACTTTAACTGTCTTGCTTAAAGATATTCAGGAACAGATAATAACCAAAGCCCGTGAACACAATTTGCCCATAATTTCCATAGACGGATACATTGAGGAAGCCTATAATATTTCTCTCGGATATGTTGACGCACTCGAAGAAATGGTGCGACATGTCATTACTGAACACAATGCTGTGAACATAAAATTCCTTGGCGGTGATAAGGGCAACGATGAATCTGATTCGCGAGAAAACGTTTTCCGAAAGGTTATGGCTGAATACAATCTTGAAGTTACCGATGATAATGTTGATTATGGGTACTTCTGGTGGTCTGCTGCAGCTGATGCAGTACAGAGACACTATGACAAGCACGGATCAATGCCTGATGCCTTTGTATGTGCAAATGATTCTATGGCTATAGGTGCATGCGGAAAGCTTAACGAACTCGGATATAAGGTTCCTGACGATGTAATTGTCACAGGTATTGATGGAATACCTGAGGGCAACACTTATTTCCCTTCAATTACAACACTCAAGCTGGATATAAATTCTGCAGGAACAACTGCTGCAGAACGTGTTTCACAAATACTTAAAGGTGAAATCCCAGCTACGGGAAACGAAAAGGTTGAGGGTACAATTCTTTATCGTGAATCCTGTGGCTGTGAACCTGCAAGACTTTCAACCGATGATAATGAACTCAAACATGAACTCTACGGAAAAATTGACCTGTGGAATGGTTTTTCCGATAAATTGATTCACATGGCGGAAGCTGTTACAAACGCAGGTTCTTTTGAAGATACTCTGGAAAATATAAAACCATTCCTTTCTCTGGCGTGGTCCAAGGAATGCTGGCTTTGTATATGTGATGATTATAATTACGATAATGCAGATGATTCTCCTGCATCTTCAAAGAATTACCGCCGCATTGGCTACAGCAAAATCATGAAGCACGTTATTCATGGTATTGACGACATAGATTTTGAAATACTTGCCCCGTTTGAATCTGCGGAGCTTGTTCCTGATTTCAGAAAGGTTATGGAAAGACATAGCAATATAATGTTCCTGCCGCTTAACTTCCGTGACAGACCAATAGGTTATTTTGCAATTGAATTTACCAACACAATGCGAAACTACTATATTCTGCGTTCGTTCATCAACAACATCAGCCGAATTCTTGAAAATGCAAGAATCCGTTCTGAGCTTAAATCTGTTGTGAACAAGCTTGAGGATATGTATGTGCATGATTCAATGACTTCACTTTATAACCGCAGAGGCTTCTACAGGCTTGTACCTGACATTTACAGTAAATGTATAAAGGAGCAGACAAGATTTATGGTGCTTTCCATAGACCTCGACAACCTCAAGGGAACAAATGATACCTATGGTCATTACGAAGGTGACAATGCAATTACCACAATTGCCGACGCACTGGTTTCGGTTTCGAGCGGAAAAGAAATTATTGCTCGTTTCGGCGGCGATGAATATATCGTTGCAGGCGCTTGTCCATACGAAGAATATGCATCTGAATACATAAAAAAGTTCCATGAATATCTTGACAGATATAATGCAAATTCCGGTAAGCCTTACAAGGTAGGTGCAAGCTGCGGTATGTATTCCGTTGTACCGCCTGAAGGAACAAGCCTTGATGAATTTATCAAATCTGCTGACGAGCTTATGTATCGTGAAAAAGCAACTCACCGTATGCACGGTTACAGCAGAGGCAGAATGTAAATTACAACGCTTCCGTAAGGCACATGCTTTACGGAAGCGTTTTTCGTTGACTTCAGACAGAATAGCTGATATAATCAAATTAAATAAATATGACGGGAGGGTCTGACTTGAATAAAAAGAATTCTCATATCATATTGTCGCTGTTCATATTTTCACTTGCGGTCAGCTTTATCGACGCATTTGTAAAACCCGATTACTTTATGAAAATACCTGTAAAGATAATATTTTTCCTTGTTCTGCCGATGATTTTCTTTGTTGTCAACAAGGAGGATTTCGAGCAGTTCAAAGAACTGTTTGCATTTAAAAAGACAGGCTTTGTCAAGGCACTTCTTCTTGCATTGGGCGTTTACGGTGTAATCGTGGGAGGATACTTTGCCACAAGAAATATCATAGACTACTCAAACGTAACCTCAAGCCTTACTGACGGTATGGGAATTACCGCAGATAATTTTATTTATGTTGCGCTATACATATCGCTTATGAATTCATTTTTGGAAGAATTCTTCTTCCGTGGCTTCGGATTTATAGCACTGAAAAAACATACAAACAGAAAATTTGCCTATATATTCAGTTCAGCAATGTTTGCATTCTACCATGCAGGAATGCTGTGGGGAATGTTCGGGGCAGGTGCGCTAATACTGATTTTTATCGGACTTGTGGCAGGAGGCTGTATTTTCAGCTATCTGAACGAGTCAAACGATAATATCTATCCGTCGTGGTTTGTGCATATGTTTGCAAATTTCGCAATCAATACCGTAGGCTTCATCCTTTTCGGAGTAATACAATTCAAGGCGGCAAGGTGAATTCACCCTGCCGCCTGTATAATTATAAGTCAGTTTTCATAAGCCTCAACACCTGCACGGTAAATCAGGGTTGAGATGTAATAGGAGATTGCGTAGAGTATGATTGAAACGACCCACATCACTATGCAGATTTTGTTCAGGTCAATTGCGGAGGTTACAAGCTCCAGCGAAAAATCCATGCCGTTGTACTTGCGGAAAAAACTAAGGTCGCCGAAAAGGAAATAGATTGTTGCGGCACAGAATACCACAGCGAAGATATTGCCCTTTATCTGCATACCTCTTGACGTGCCGAAACGTATCATAAAGGGAAGTTCAATTGCGTTGAGGTTGGTGTTCACCGCAACGTAAATCAGCATAATCTTCCACACGGAAGATTCAATTCCGCCGTATACCGCACAGCAGATAAGGTCACCTGCAAGGCCTAATACATAAATAAACAGGTTTTCAAGCAGCAGCACTATGTACTTGCAGAGAACCTGTCCCCCTACAGCCTGTGGTGAGGAGATTACAAAATTGCACCATACATGCTTTTCGTCCATTTTCAGATTTTCAGCATTGCACATTGAAGCGAAAAAGAACGGAACGTAGAAAAAAATACATTTGGCAAGGTAAAAGGCTTCAGGATTATTTCCCATTTCAGGTGCAAAGAAAAAGAAGCCTATCATTACGCCCAATATCGTAAATGCAATAAAAATCATCAGACGTATTGAAAGCATTATATCCTTGTAAAGCAAGCCTCTCATCAGCGTTCCCTCCTTTTCAGCATAAGTGCGGTAACCACATACCCAAGACCCAGCAGGCCTATCATAATAAGGGGCATAAAGGGTGCAAGCTCAGCCGCTTTATCAAACAATTCGTTCATTGCATCAAGGTTTGGTGCTTCATTTCTGTCCTTACGGAACATTATGGGGGCAACCGCAAACAGCGAAATAAAGGTAGCCGCTATACCCGCTTTTTCCATTGAGCCAAAAACAAACACGAGTATTTTCATCAACATCGCAAAAGCTAACATCATAGTTAAAATCACCAGAATCATACCAATCATTCTTCCGTCAAAGGCTGTTCCGCTTATGGAACAGGAAATTGCCATATAGATTATTCCCAGAACCATTGCGGCAGCAAGGATTATTGCGACGAAAGTGAATTTGGCAAGGGCATATTTCCACGGTGAAACGGGAAGCGTCATTCTGAATCGGCGCCACACAGCTGCTGTTTCGTGCTCGTCTGATTCGGCAAGGCTCATAAGCATTGCCCCAAGCATTACAACAGGCGTAAAGTCAAGTCCGATAAGCATAGGATTAACAACTGCTCCTACTTCTTCACCAAAATCGAAAGCTGACGCAAGGTTTCCGCACACCATACTCAGACGGAAAAGCAGAAACATTATGGAAATGCTCATAAAGCCTGTTATCGAGCTTTTCAAATATTTCAGCGCCATAACAGCTTCACGGTACACAAGATATCTGAAAGGTGCCTTCATTATGACCACTCCTTCTTTTCACGGTTAACATAGAAAAGCATAATTTCTTCAAGGGTAGTCTTTTCAATTTGCAGACCCGAATATTTCTTCTTTGCAGCAGCACGGTCGGAAACCATTGCCTCGACACCGAAATCGTTAAGACGTGCGCTGATGAAGTCAGCCTTGTCAATTTCCTTGTAGTCAGCCTTTGTGCACTTGATTACGCCGTGGCTGTCGAGAACATCGTCCTTGTAACCGCTGAGAAGGATTTTGCCCTTGTCAATGAAGGTTACGCAGTCCGCAATCTTTTCGAGGTCGCTGGTGATGTGTGAGGACATCAAGATACTGTTGGTTTCATCCTGCAAGTATTCACGGAAAATATCAAGGATTTCGTTACGCACAACAGGGTCAAGACCCGTTGTTGCTTCGTCCATAATCAACAGCTTTGCGCCGTGGGAAAGAGCTGTGGCAATCTGAAGCTTCATTTTCATACCCTTTGAAAGCGCCTTGATTTTCTTCTTGCGCGGCAGGGAGAAGCGGTCGACGTACGCAAAAAACTGTTCTTCACTCCAGTTTTTGTACATTCCCTTGAACATTTTATTCAGACGGATTGCGTTGAAGCTTTCGTGGAACGGGATTTCGTCGAACACGGCGGCAATATGCTCCTTGATTTCGTACTCATCCTCCACGTGGTCACGGCCAAGCATTGTGATTGTGCCGTCGTTGATTTTGATAATGTTCAGCAGCGCCTTGATTGTTGTGGTCTTGCCTGCGCCGTTCTGACCGATGAAGCCCATAATGCTTCCCCTCGGCACGCTGAAGCTGACATTTTCAAGCGTAAAACCGTCGTATTTCTTAGTCAGACCCTTTATTTCTATTGCATTTTCGTAATTATCCATTTTCGTCGCCTCCATAGACAAGTTCAAGTATCTCCTTCATTTCCTCCAGCGTAAGCCCGCAAAGCTTTGCCTTTTCGCAGGCCTTTGCCAGCAGCTCCTCTGTCTGTCTTACGCTTTCCTCGCGGAGGAAATCCGTGTTCTGCGACTTTACGAAGCATCCTCTGCCCGTGAAGTTCTCGATAAACCCGTCACGCTCAAGCTCCTCGTAAGCACGCTTTGTTGTAATAACGCTTATTCTCAGTTGCTGAGCCAGCGCACGCATTGACGGAAGGGCGTCCCCTGCCACAAGCTCGCCGCTCATAATGTGCGATTTAATCTGCGAAATAATCTGCTGATAAATCGGCTCGTCGGAAGAATTGCTTAAAATGATATCCATTAGTGCACCTCTAAACTTTATATTGTATATATACGATATACACAATATAACACAGATATACACACTTGTCAAGAGGTTTTTGATTTTTTGCGGATTTTTGTATTGACAAAGTTGGTATGCTGTGGTATGATATTATACAACATATAATATCAATGAGGTGATGGAAATGACAGCTAATACAAAATACCCTGTTCTGATGCTTCACGGAATGGGTTTCCGTGATTACAAGCACCTTTGCTACTGGGGACGTATCCCGGAATTGCTCCGCAAAAACGGTGCAAGAGTTTATTTCGGAAATCAGGACAGCAACGGCTCAGTTGAAAGCAATGCTTTGCAGATTGAAAAGCGGCTTAAAGAAGTGCTTGCTGAAACAGGTGCAGAAAAAGTGAATATCATTGCTCACTCAAAAGGCGGTCTTGAAGCCCGTTACCTCATTTCCACAATGGGCTACGCCGACAGGATTGCTTCCCTGACGACACTTTCCACACCACATAATGGCTCGGTAACCGTTGACAAACTGCTGAAATTTCCTGCACCGATTGTAAAGGGCGGCTGTAAGCTTGTTGACTTGTGGTTCAGGGTTTTGGGCGACAAGACTCCTGACACTTACGGAGCAATTAATATTTTCCGTACTTCTTCCGCGGAGCAGTTCAACTCAGACAATCCTGACTCCGACGCGGTTTACTACCAAAGCTACGGCTTTGTTATGAGTAAGGCAAGTTCAGACGTTACCATGTGTCTGCCTTGGACTGTTGTAAATGGAATAGAGGGCGAAAACGACGGCCTGCTTACACCGAGGGCTGTTAAGTGGACAAACTTCAAGGGTGTGTACCGAGGAAGCGGCAGACGCGGTATTTCTCACTGTGACGAAGTGGATATGCGAAGAAAAAAGCTTTTGGTAAAATGTGAAAATTCACAGGAAAGCGATATTGCTGAGCTTTATCTGAAAATCGTTTCAGAGCTTAAAGAAATGGGATTTTAACTCCGTAACCGATCAAACTTGAATTGTAAAAATCGAACAAATTTTTCGTTTCAGCTTGACGAACATATGTTTTGCTGATATAATTATAATTAAGGAATTTGACAGAAAGAAGCGCCCGTCCCCGAGGGCGTTATTTCTGCCTGCGGACAATATCAGCAAATGTTTTGTTATTGGAACGGAGGTAATTGATTTGAACGGTTATGTAAATATGCTTATTGAGTACAAGCAGTCGGAAGCTGCTTTGCGTGAACGAATTGCTCAGCTGAAAGACCTGCTGAAAGGAACTCTCGGTTCAATGGAACGTGAAGATCTTATGCGCCGCAAGCTTACGCTTGAACAGGAGCTTTATGATTTACTTGATGTTATAAGCGAAATTTACGGTTATGCAGGCTGCGGGGTGGATGAGAAGTGCAGAAACGCCTGAAAAGTGACTTTCTCGGAGAAGCCGAGTTCTGCGCCGACAAGGAGATTTCCGCCATTATCGGCGATACTGAATCAAACAACAGTGCAAAACACAGAATGATGATTAAAATACTGCGCAGGGTTATTGAAGAAGCGCTTACCGAACGCCAGCGCGAAATGATTACTATGTATTATTTTGATGGGGCAAACATTCCACAGATTGCCGAAAAACTCAAAGTTAACCGTTCAACCGTGTCAAGGACAATTTCACGGGGCAGACGGAATATTATGGAGAAAATGAAATACTTCATTTAATTTACAATGTGAGGGATAGCTATGAACACGCCAATTTATGATTTTCTGGAACAATACAAAAGCAGCGGTACAGTCCGTGCGCATATGCCGGGACACAAAGGCCACGGCTTGTCATGCGGCTTTGAAAATGCTTTTCCTTATGATATAACCGAAGTCAAGGGCGCAGACGTGCTTTTTGAGGCTGAAGGAATTATTGCTGAAAGCGAAAAAAATGCCGCAGAGCTTTTCGGCACGGCGGCAACTTTTTATTCAGCAGGTGGGTCAACACTTTGTATTCAGACAATGCTTGCGGCAGCCTGCGGTGAAGGACGTGCTTTTATCTGCGCACGTAATGCCCATCGTGCAGTAATGAACAGTGCAGTCCTGCTTAATCTTGAGCCATGCTGGTTCTATCCCGAATACGAGGACGGCTCTGTAGTTTCGGGAAATATCACTGCTGACGCTGTTGAGAAGGCAATTGAACGTTACGCAGAAAAAAATCCTGCCTGCGTATACATAACCTCCCCCGACTATCTTGGTCGGCTTGCTCCCGTGAAGGATATTGCAGAGGTCTGCCACAAGCATGGCCTCCCCCTTGTTGTTGACAATGCTCACGGTGCTTACCTTGCTTTTCTTGAAGAAAGCCAGCACCCGATTGCGCTGGGTGCAGATATGTGCTGTGACTCGGCACACAAGACTCTGCCCGTACTGACAGGCGGAGCTTATCTTCACATGGCAAATGAAAAGTTCGTGCCCGAAATAAAACGATATATGTCCCTTTTCGGCAGTACAAGTCCAAGCTATCTGATAATGGCAAGCCTTGATTTATGCAACAGATATCTTGCAGGAAATTTCCGTGCTGACCTTGCTGAAACGGTTGAACGGATAAACAGCTTCAAGGAAAAGTTCGTTCATCTGTGCGCGGAAAATATCGAGCCGATGAAGATTACGTTCTATCCGATTTTAAGCGGACTTACAGGGCATCAGCTTGCAGAACAGCTTCGTGCAAACAGCATTGAATGTGAATACGCTGACGAAACCCACACGGTGCTTATGCTCTCCGCTTCAAGCGCAACTGACGATTTCGCACGTCTTGATGAAGCCTGTGAAAGGCTGATGTGTCCGAGAATTCTGATAAGACCTCCGCAGTTTGAAATTACCGAACCGAAGCGTGCAATGCTTCCACGTGAGGCATTCTTTGCAGAAAAAGAAACTGTTGAAACAGAAAATTCCTGCGGAAGAATTGCCGCCGAAGGTATAACTGTGTGTCCTCCATGCGTGCCGATAGTTGCCGCAGGAGAAATTATTGATGAAAATGTGATGAAAATTTTGAAAATGTATAGCATTTTGAATGTAAATGTGGTAAAATAATAAAGTATACATATTTACAAAGGTTTCGGAGGGGTTTCTATGAAACTGATTTATGCTATCGTTAATAATGATGACAGCCATGATGTATCTTCTGCACTTACAAAGGCAGGCTACTTTGCAACAAAGCTTGCTTCCACAGGCGGATTTCTTATGTCAGGCAACACCACATTCATGATTTGTGCTGACGCTGAGAAGGTTGACTCTATTATTGAAATTATTACTGAACGTTCCCGCAGAAGAAAACAGTATGTTCCTGCGGCCAACATTGCAGGTGCAGAAATGCACGGCGGCGCAAGCTTCCCTGTTGAAGTTTCCGTAGGCGGCGCAACTATCTTCGTGACAGATGTAGAGAGATTTGAAAAAGTCTGAAAACCATCCGAAATAAATTTCGGATGGCTCCGGGTTTTGTGGGGCGATTTTACTATGTGAAAATCGTTTATTATCTCCACACTTCACTCTCCACACTCCACACTGAAAAAGGGGGACTTTCGCTGTGTTGAAGCTGTATTCAAAGGATACGCTTGTATCTTCAATAAATGCCATGAAGCAAAGCGGAAGGATTGCCCATGCTTTTCTGCTTACAGGCGAAAAGGGTACGGGAAAAAAGGTTGCGGCAAAATACATTGCCATGACACTGCTTTGCGAAAACGGCAATGCCTGCGGTGAATGCCGTCACTGCCGACGTATCATTTCAGATACTCACCCTGATATAATTTATCCCGAAAAATCAGGCAAGAAGCAGATTTACTCCGCTGAAACAATGCGTGAAATCTGCTCGGATGCCTATGTTTCACCGAACGACTGTGACGCTAAGGTTTATATCTTTTCCGACTGTGAAAGCATTGAAGAAAGAACACAGAATTTTCTGCTCAAGGTTATCGAAGAACCGCCTGACACGGCATATTTTATCTTCACCTCAGAAAGCAGAAGCGTGTTCCTTCCTACGATTTTATCACGAGTTATTTCTGTCGGAATTCCAGAATGTTCGGAAAGCGACTGCAAGACGGCGCTTGCTGACATGGGTTATACTGCTGAACAGATTGAAAGCGCTGTTTCCTGTTTTCATGGAAATATAGGAAATTGCATCGACTTTCTTAACGGCGGTACAGTTGCTGAAAATGTTGAGCTTTGCAAAAACATAATTTCCGCAATCTGCGATGGAAATGAATATGCGCTTCTCACTGCGCTTCACAAAATAGGTGAGGACAGACGACGCATAAGGCTTGTGTTTGAACTGGTGGACAAGGTTATCCGTGACGCTTGCGTAATGCGTATCGGTAACACTGCTATGATCGGCTGTTACCCTGAGGGTGCTGAACAGCTGTCAAGAAAGCTGAGTATACACCGTGCTGAAATTATCCATGACGCAATAGGCAGGACAATTTCACGCTGCGGAATAAATATGAATGTACCGCCCGAAATGGCTGCGTTTACCTGCACCGTTATGGGCTGAGAAAGGAATTTTTCTTTTTATGACCGAAATTATTGGAGTACGATTTAAAAGTGCAGGAAAGGTTTATTACTTCTCTCCTGCAGGAATAACTGCTGAAACAGGCGACATGGTTATCGTCGAAACAGCAAGAGGCGTCGAATGCGGCGAGGTTGTTATGGAAAACCGTCAGGTTGAGGACGATAAAATTACTGTGCCGCTGAAAGCTATTATCCGTGTGGCAACGCCTCAGGATCTGAAAATTATCGAACAGAACAAAGCTAAGGAAGAAAACGCTTTTAAAATCTGTCAGGAAAAAATTCTCGCACACAAGCTTGACATGAAGCTTGTAGACGTTGAATGTACCTTTGACAACAACAAGCTTCTTTTCTATTTTACGGCGGAAACAAGAGTTGATTTCCGTGAGCTTGTAAAGGACCTTGCTTCTGTATTCAGAACAAGAATTGAACTGCGTCAGATAGGTGTCCGTGACGAAGCGAAAATCCTCGGCGGTCTTGGCATCTGCGGACGTGAATTCTGCTGCAAGGGCTTTCTTGGGGAATTTCAGCCTGTATCAATCAAAATGGCAAAGGAACAAAGCTTGTCCCTTAACCCGACTAAAATTTCAGGTACCTGCGGCAGACTTATGTGCTGCCTTAAATATGAGCAGGAAGCTTACGAATATCTTCTCAAGAGCACGCCTAAGGTCGGCGCTTATGTCAAGACTCCTGATTTCAAGGGCTACGTTGAAGAAGTAAATCTTCTTACAGGCAAGCTGAAAGTAAAGCCTGAAAAATCCGATGACGCAGCTGTAATCTTTGACAAGGCTGACGTTACAATTATCCGTGACGGAAAAATAAAGGTTGACAAGGAAGAACTCAAGGCACTGAAAGGCCTTGAAGATAAATAATGGAGGTCGGACTTATGAAAAAATCAAATGTTGTTGCAATCGTACTCGCTTCCGTTGCTGCTGCAGCAGGAATTGCTGCGCTTGTTATTTCAATTGTTTCACTGGTAAAAAGCTGCGGTGTAAAGAAAATTTCCACAGCTGAATATAATTATTATGGAATTCCCGATGATGACGAGGAAGATGCCCTCGGCAGTGATACACTGGCTTTCTGAAGGAAAATTCCGCTCAATTAGGAAAGGATTGATTTTTTAAAATGGCAAACCCAAATGTTGTTGACGCAAATGCAGGCACAATAAAGAAAATTGTAACCACAGTAATTGTGATTGCTGTTCTTCTTATTGTTCTGCTCAACTCATTCACAACCGTTCAGGCAGGTCACTCAGGTGTTGTTACAACCTTCGGAAAGGTTTCCGAAAAGGTTCTTGCAGAAGGACTTCACTTCAAAATTCCGTTCGTGCAGGATATAATCCTTGTTGACAACCGTGTACAGAAGGCTGAATCAGCTTGCTCCGCTGCTTCAAAGGACCTGCAGACTGTAACTTCCACAATTGCGGTAAACTACAAGGTTCTCAACTCCTACTCCGCAAATGTCTACAAGAACATCGGTCTTGATTATGAAGCAAAGATTATCACACCTGCAATTCAGGAATGTGTAAAGGCTGTTACCGCTAAATTTACCGCGGAAGAGCTTATCACAAATCGTCAGTCAATCGGTGACCAGATGATGGAGCTTCTCAAGCAGAAGGTTACAGAATACGGTATTGAAATTCAGATTTTCAACATTACAGCATTTGACTTCACAGCAGAATACAACGCTGCTATCGAAGCAAAACAGACAGCTCAGCAGAATGCTCTCAAGGCTGAACAGGACCTCCAGAGAATCAAGGTTGAAGCTGAACAGAAAATCGCTCAGGCTGAAGCTGAGGCTGAAGCTTACAGACTCAAATCCGAACAGATTACTCCGGAAATTCTTATCAGCAACTACATAGAAAAGTGGGACGGCAGACTTCCTACCGTTGTTTCAGGCGACGGCGGAACTATGATGCTTGACCTTTCCAAGCTTCTTGAAGAAGCTAAGGCAAATGGTTATTCAGTGCCAAGCAGCACACCGTCTGTTACATACACAACAGAAGAAACTGCTGAATAATAGCAAAAACGGCTTCCGACGTTATTGTCGGAAGCCGTTGATTATTTATCAGCCCATTTCAAGCATACGGTTTATACATACCGATGCCTTTTCCATAAGCTCTTCGGGAAGTTCAATTTCAAGTCCGCCGCCGTTAAGCGCCTTATACACGTCCATAAGCGTTGTACGTTTCATATCAGCGCAGATAAGATGCTTTGAAAGGGGGTAGAATTCCTTTTCAGGACAGACAAACTGGAGATGTTCCGCAATGGAAATTTCCGTACCAATGATGAATTCCTTTGCATCGGATTTAAGCGCATAACTGACAATTCCGCTCGTTGAGCCAACGTAATCAGCATGCTTTGCAACATCAGGAATACATTCAGGGTGCACAAGAAGAAGTGCTTCGGGGTGCTGTGCCTTCACAGCAAGCGCTTCAGCCTCAGTTACTGCCGCATGAACAGGACATCCGCCCTTGATAAGCTTGACATTTTTCTCTGGAATGCTCTTTGCTACAAAAGAACCAAGATTGCAATCGGGAATGAAAAGAATGTTGTCGTTTTCGATTTTTTTACAGATTTCAACAGCTGAAGCTGAAGTTACACAAACGTCGCATTCAGCTTTAAGCTCTGCAGTTGTATTTATGTAAGCAACAACCGTGTGGTCAGGATTTTCCTTTTTGAACGCAACAAGTTCATCTGCTGTAAACTGCTCCGCCATAGGGCAGCCGCAGCCTTCCTTTGCGAGAATAACCTTTTTCTGCGGAGAAAGCAGCTTGCAGGTTTCAGCCATAAAGTGCACGCCGCACATAATAACCGTATCATTCGGGTCAGTCTTTGCAAGCTCAGACAGCCTGAAGCTGTCACCTGTATAATCAGCGATTTCCTGAATTTCTTCCGCCTGATAGCTGTGAGCAAGAATTGTTATATTCTTTTCTTTCTTTATACGCAGAATTTCCTGCTGAATATCCGTAATCATAATGATTTTCCTTTCAGAATTAATGGAACAATTATACCACACATTTTTTCTTTTTTCAACAGCATAATAATAAAAATAATTGCAGATAATCTATTGACAAATATTTAGCTATTATGTATAATAATTAATAATAATTCGGTTTAAATCTCATTGATTTTATCCGATTAATGAAAGGTTGGTATTAATTATGGCAGAACTTAAGGGTACTAAAACAGAAGCTAATCTTCTTGCTGCATTTGCTGGTGAAAGCCAGGCAAGAAACAAATACACATATTTTGCAAGCGTTGCCAAGAAGGAAGGCTATGAACAGATTGCTGAAATTTTCCTGAAAACAGCTGACAACGAAAAGGAACACGCTAAAATGTGGTTCAAGGAACTCGGTGAGCTTGGCGATACAGCTAAGAACCTTGCTGCTGCAGCTGAGGGCGAAAATTACGAATGGACAGATATGTACGAAAACTTCGCTAAGGATGCTGAAGAAGAAGGCTTTACTGCAATTGCCGCAAAATTCAGAATGGTTGCTAAGATTGAAAAGTCCCATGAAGAACGTTACCGTGCACTTCTGAAGAATGTTGAAATGCAGCAGGTATTCGAAAAGGGCGAAATGACAATGTGGGAATGCCGCAACTGCGGTCACCTTGTAATGGACACAAAGGCTCCTAAGGTATGTCCTGTATGCGCACATCCTCAGAGCTTCTTCGAAGTAAGAAAAGAAAACTACTGATAAAAAAATGCCTCAGGAATGCACAAGTCCGTTAAAAACGGACAATAGAAAAAACAACCCCCTTTATGGTAGAATAAAAATAGCTACCATAAAGGGGGAATTTTGTATGGCAAGAGAATACAGACATATACAACAGTATGAAAAAGAAATATTACAAT
>JAZUSM010000049.1:0-18878 GCA_045606725.1 Oscillospiraceae bacterium
GTTATAGACCATTAAGCAGTTGTTGAAATATCCTGTTCCATATAATTCAATTAAATTAATATAATCATTTGGAAAATCAATTTTAAACTCATTTTTATAATTAGGAGAAATGTTATTTTCAATGGGAATACTGGGTGGCGAAATTAATTCCTTTAATTTTTCTAAATACATATTTACATTTCTCCTAAATAAAATTTTTACTTAAACTTTCTCAAAAACGTAGGTCTGAACCACTTTTTATAGGCGGCGATTACCTGTGTTAAGGTGTAATCGTAGAATATAAAAATAAGGTTGCCGAAAACAAGAAGTCCAGGATTAAGCCATTGGTTATAGAAGCCGAATTCTTCGAAAAGGTCGATTGTGCCGAGGATATTCATTGTTACATAGAAAATTATCACAACGGAAATATTGAACGAAACAAGCTTGCACAGCCAGCACAGCGCCTTACTTTTCATTGCTTCAAAATAGGATTTTGCCACGGGATAGTACCCAAAGAAAAACGTAAAGAAAAGCCACGCTTCTTTATCGGGTGTTACAAAGAATGAAAGCACGGCAACTACTGCGTAAGTTACAAAAGACCATGATGCGCTGACCTCGATTGCAACTACTGTAATTAACATTCCTGCAAAAAGCGGGAGTGTTATATTCAATGGTGGAAAAACAGCTGTAAGGAACATCATTACAAGGCAAAGTGCCGCAACTATTCCGCCCAGTGAAACTCTATAGCTGACTTTTTTCATATTTATGCTCTTTAAGAGCTTCACTTCCTTTCTTTTAGCAGCATCCTATGAGGTCGCCGCCCATACATTCGCAGCAGCAATCTGCGCAGATAAGGCCTTCGCATATATCGCAGGTATCACAGCCGCAGAATTGATATCCAGAATCATTATTTGTATTTTTATTTGGATTGCCTTTCATAAATCCGCCTTTACTTGCAGTCATATGCTTTAATGCGGAAGCATATTCCTGATTATACGGCTCCATTTTACATGCTTGTGAGAAATGCAGATAGGCTTCATCGAGCCAGCCTTTTGCATAGCAGGTGCTTCCTTTAAGGAAATACCATTCTGCTGTTTTTTCAATCATATCATCAAGCATATTATTGGCTTCATTATAATTGCCGTTCTGGAGCTGGTGACGCACTTCAACAAAACCGTCAGCGGCAAACTGCTCGAAACTTCCTCTTCGGAGGTTCATTATTGTATCAAATGCATTTGTGATTTCAGCAGTTTTTTCTGTATTGCTATTATACATCTGCAAAAGAGTTTTGTAAGCATCCTTTACTTCCTCATCTGTTGCATCTGATGTAATTCCAAGGGTATGGTATGGATCGTTCATTTTATTATCCTTCCTCGTTTGATTTTATTTGAGCATCTTTTTTCTTTATAAGGTCATAAAAACTGTTCTTCAGACCAAGATAGACAATATTGTCTGTTACGGACTTGAATCTATTAAGTTCAAGCTGAACATAGGTATCGGCAAGTGCACCAAGTGTAAAATTGATGCTGTCCTCTGTTTTTTTCTGTACATCTGCTGTATTAAGTTCATGTATTGCGCTGTCACCAACAATAAGCGGATTAAAGCCTCTTGAATGAAAATCTTTTTCGAGATCATCGAATGCGTCTGCAATATAAATAAATCTTCCGAGAAGATAACCAAAACGATGAAGTATACGTTTCTCATCAGGATCATCACTAAGACCTGATGCTATTTTGGCAAGTATATTTGATGATGGTTCGGATGCGCGGTCAATTGACTTACAGTTTTCAGCCTCAAGTTTATTCTGCTCTTTCATTTGTTCTGAAATGTATTCCGAAAGTTCAGGGTACTTTGCAGAGGCTTTTTTATATGCTTTAATGGTAGTAAGCTTAGCAATCAATGGTGGAAGCTTTCGTAAAAACCTTTTATCTGTAACATCATCGGTAATTTTATTATAAATAAGGATTGACGCTGCTGCTGCAGTATAATCAAGTCCATCAGTAGATTTAAGGCAGGATTTTTTTCTGAAAGGATGTGCCATACAACGCTGAGTTACGAACTCGGCTTCACTTTCATTCAAGGCAAGTTCCATAAGTCCGAGGAAAGCAAAGTCGTAACTTAGTGTCATTCTAGACATCAGACCGTAATTTTTACCAAGAATTTTGCAAAGTCCGCAGTAAACTGCATTGTATGTTTCAAATTCGCATATTCTCATATGTGGTTTAAACGGCTTTACATATCCGAACATAAGCTTCCTCCGTTTCTTTTAGTTACTGTAAAATTATAACACAGTGTTTTAATTATGTCAAATCATACACTTATTTATCAAGAATAAGTATTTATATTTCAAAAGTAATATGAGTATAACTTTTTGGAATATAAATTGAATAGAAAAAGCTTGACAAGAATAGGTTTGCATGATATTATGTTATTAATATATATAAAATGCTATGATGAGGAGCAAAACAGTACAAGGATTTTTTAGAGAGCTGTCGTTTGGTGCAAGACAGTACTTCCAGCTGATAATATATCACCTCGGAGCAGTCTGCCGAACAATTTTATTCAGTAGGTCGGAACGGTTTTCTCCCGTTACAGAGAAGCGCATTGGTTGATGCGGCAGAGTGCGGATTTAAATCCGAACGAGAGTGGTACCGTGGAAGTATTTATTACCTTCACCTCTTGATTTTTCAGAGGTGAAGGTTTTTTTATTTTAAGGGAGAGTTTGAAATGGTTTTGAATGGTTCACAGATTATTCTTGAATGTCTAATTGAACAAGGTGTTGATACGGTTTTTGGTTATCCAGGAGGTGCCGTGCTTAATATTTACGATGCACTTTATGATTATAATGATAAAATTCATCATATTCTTACCTCACACGAACAAGCAGCTGCTCATGCAGCAGATGGATATTCCCGTACAACAGGCAAAACAGGTGTTGTAATTGCTACGTCAGGTCCCGGTGCTACAAATCTTGTTACAGGTCTGGCAACTGCATATATGGACAGCATACCTATGGTTGCAATTACGGGTAATGTTGCTACTTCCCTGCTTGGACTTGATAGCTTTCAGGAAGTTGATATTACAGGTATTACAATGCCAATCACCAAGCATAACTACATTGTCAAGGATGTTACCAAGCTTGCAGATGCAATCAGAGAGGCTTTTTTTATTGCCAATGACGGAAGAAAAGGTCCCGTATTGATTGATATTCCTAAAGATATTACAGCAGCAATGTGTGAATATGAGCCACAAATACCTCAAGCACATACTTATATAGTTGATAATGATGAAATTAAGACAGTGGCAGAGCTTATTTCTAAATCTGAAAAGCCGTTTATTTATGCAGGTGGTGGAGTTGTATCCTGTGATGCAGCTAAGGAACTTGCTGAATTTGCTGAACTTATTGATGCTCCTGTTTCTCTCTCACTTATGGGTCAATGCGCATTTGATAATTCAAGTGAGCGCTATACAGGTATGCTTGGTATGCATGGCACGAAGGCTTCCTCGCTTGCACTTACAGAATGTGATCTTATGATTGTACTGGGTTCACGTTTTTCTGACAGAGTAACTTGTAACGCTGATTCTTTCCGTCAGGCCGCTGAAAAAGCCAATATTCTTCACATAGATATTGATCCAGCGGAAATCAATAAGAATATTACTGCTGATTATAAGGTATGTGGAAATATAAAAGTAGTACTTGAAAACCTTAATAAACTTCTTAAAAAGAAATCCCATTCCGAATGGATGGATAGAATTGTTGAATGGAAGAAGATTTATCCGCTTTGTCAGGTTTCTGATAATGTTGATGATGTACTTCCACAGGAGGTTCTGGAAACTCTTGATGAGCTTACAAGCGGTGAAGCGATAGTTTCAACAGAAGTTGGACAGCATCAGATGTGGACTGCTGAATTCTATAATTTCCGTAAAGCCAGAAGTTTTGCTTCTTCAGGAGGTCTTGGTACTATGGGATACGGTCTTGGTGCGGCGATTGGTTGTAAGGTTGGTAATCCTGAGAAAGTTGTTGTAAATTGTGCAGGTGACGGAAGTTTTTATATGAACATGAATGAGCTTACTACACTTGCTAAATATCAGCTTCCTGTAATTGAACTTGTATTTAATAATAGTGTACTTGGTATGGTAAGACAGTGGCAGAAGTTGTTTTACAACAATCACTTTTCGCAGACTACACTTGAAAAACCTACAGATTTTGAACTTCTTGCAAAAGCAATCGGTATTGAAGCTCTTACCATAAGTAAAAAAAGTGACATCCGTTCTGTTCTTGAAAAGGCAATCAAGCTTAACAAACCAGTGTTGATTAACTGTATTATTGATAAGGATATAAATGTTTTGCCAATGGTACCTGCAGGTGCTTCTATCGCTGAACCTATACTTGAAATAAAGTGAAAGGAGAATTAATGTGAGTAAAATTTTTATCTTTGATTCAACTCTGCGTGATGGTGCTCAAGGAGAAAATGTTATTTTTTCAGTTGAAGATAAATTTAATGTAATGAAAGCACTTGATGATTTTGGTGTTGATTTTATTGAAGCTGGTAATCCTGCTTCAAACCCGAAAGATATGGAGTTCTTTAAAAAGGCTGAAAATTTTCCTCCAAAGCATTCTAAGCTTGTTGCCTTTGGTTCAACACGTCGAAAAAACATTTCCTGTGAAGAAGATTCTAATCTGAGTATACTTGCAGATACAAGTGTTGAATATGTTTCAGTGTTCGGTAAAAGCTGGGATATGCATGTTGTTGACATTATTCACACTACGCTTGAAGAAAATCTCAACATGATTTCAGATACAATAGGTTATCTTACATCAAAAGGTAAAAAAGTTTTCTTTGATGCGGAGCACTATTTTGATGGATATAAGGCAAATTCTGAGTATGCACTTTCTACATTGAAAGCAGCAGAAGCAGCAGGTGCAGAAGCTGTTGTTCTCTGTGATACAAATGGTGGATGTTTTCCAGATGAAATTGCTGAAATAGTAAGAAATTCTGTTGCACAGGTCGATATTCCTGTGGGTATTCATTGTCATAACGATACTGGTTGTGCTGTTGCAAATTCTGTAGCAGCAGTAAAAGCAGGTGCTTCACAGGTACAGGGCACATTTACTGGTATAGGTGAACGCTGTGGAAATACCAATCTTTCTACAGTTATTGCTAATCTCCAGTTGAAGCTTGGATTGAGTTGTATTTCTGATGATAATATCATAAAGCTTACTCAAACAGCAAGGTGTATTTCTGAAATATGTAATATGAAATTGACAAGCAATATGCCTTATGTTGGAAGAAGTGCTTTTGCCCACAAAGGTGGTATGCATGCTGATGGAGTAATAAAAAATTCCAACAGTTTTGAACATATTGCTCCTGAAACTGTTGGAAATAAACGTAATATTCTTCTTTCTGAGGTAGCTGGACGCTCCGCTATTCTTCGGCGTATCAATGAAATTGCTCCTGAACTTACAAAGGACAGTGTTGAAACAAAAACAATTATTGATTTACTGAAGGATATGGAATTCAAGGGATTTCAGTATGAAGCAGCAAGCGCATCTTTTGAACTTATTGTAAGAAAGTATCTTGGACTTACTGATAACTATTTTGAGATTAATTATTTTAAAATAATAGGTGAAAAGACAGGACGAATGCAAAATCCTTCTTCTGCAATTGTAAAGCTAGCTGTAAATGGTCAAAGTTGTATTGCAGCCGATGAGGGTGATGGTCCTGTAAATGCACTAGATAAAGCGCTTAGACAGGCGTTGACTGTATTCTACCCTGCTATCGCAGATGTTCACCTGACTGATTATAAGGTTCGTGTTATTGATGGAAGTGCTGCAACAGCGGCAAATGTTCGTGTACTTATCGAAAGCACGGATGGAGAAGATATCTGGACTACAGTAGGTGCTTCAACCGACGTCATCAATGCTTCAGTTATAGCACTTATTGATAGTATGGAATACAAACTTATGAAGGATAATTCTCATAAAATTTTTTAAAGCGTTCCATTGTTGAAGTAGGTTTTGTATTTTTTAAATATGCAAAGCCTACTTCTCTTTTGTTAATAGGCACGGAAAGTGGTATTTCAATAAGCTTTCCCTCATTAAGTTCTTGTTGAACAAATCGTTTAATTGCACAGCCTACTCCGATACCAGTTTTGGCAAATTCAATGAGCATATCCATTCCACTTACTTCAAGAATATGTTCAGGAACAATATTATTCTCTTTAAAGTAACGGTCAACATGTAATCTGGAATAATTTACACCGTCAAGAAGCAATATGTTAGCTTTTTCAAAAATACTTGAATTTTCGCGGATATGGAGATTATCAATATATGATTGTGTTGCGATAAAAACATCTTCAATTTCGCCAAGAGAATAAAATCCGATATCAGCTTGATTTTCAGGTTTGACAATGAGTCCAATGTCAATTCTTCCATCTGCAAGAAGTTTCATTATTCTTGAAGAAGACTGACATTCGATTGTAATTTTTATATGTGGATTTTCTACAATAAAATCTTTAAGATATGGTAGTAGCATATGCTTGCATAAAATAGAACTTGCACCAAGTCTGAGTCTTCCGATGCCAAGTTCATTTATACGTCTGATAGTATCCTCACCTGTTTTAATAATGTCAAAAGCAGATTTCAGCTGTTCGTACATTATTTTACCTTCCTCGGTGAGGGTTACGCCTCTATGGTTTCGTATAAACAGTTGTGTACCAAGACTTTCTTCCATTTTGGTTATAGCTTTGCTTATAGCAGGCTGACTTATGTAGTTCATTTCTGCTGCACGGGATATACTTTCGCATTCAGCAACTGCACAGAATAGTCTGTATCGGTTGAGATTACTTTCAGAAATCATTATTATTTCCTCCTGGTTTCTATATCTTTAATTTATATCAGATATTCATATTATGTATTTGAATTATATCATATAATATGTTATAATTCAATTATAAAAATATAAACAAGAAAGGAATAATTGCTATGGCTATGACAATGACACAGAAAATTCTTGCTGCACATGCAGGTCTTGATAAAGTTGAGGCAGGTCAGCTTATTAAATGTAAGCTTGATATGGTACTTGGCAATGATGTTACAACTCCTGTTGCTATAAATGAATTTGAAAAAGCAGGATTTACATCTGTTTTTGATACAGAAAAGATTTCTCTTGTAATGGACCACTTTACTCCTAACAAGGATATCAAATCAGCTGCACATACAAAGCAATGTCGTGAGTTTGCTTCCAACCTCAGAATCAAGAATTATTTCGATGTCGGTGATATGGGTATTGAACACGCACTTCTCCCTGAAAAAGGTCTTGTTGCTTCAGGTGAATGTATAATCGGCGCTGATAGTCATACTTGTACATATGGTGCGCTTGGTGCATTTTCCACAGGTGTTGGTTCAACTGACATGGCAGCTGGCATGGCTACAGGTGAAGCTTGGTTCAAAGTTCCTTCTGCTATAAAGTTCAATCTTACAGGCATGCTTAATGAATATGTTATGGGCAAGGACGTTATTCTCCACATCATTGGTATGATTGGTGTTGACGGTGCACTTTACAAATCTATGGAATTTACAGGTGACGGTCTGAAAAATCTTTCCATGGATGACAGGCTTTCAATGGCAAATATGGCTATTGAAGCAGGTGCAAAGAACGGTATCTTTGCTGTTGATGAAATTACAAAGGCATATCAGGAGGGACGTGTAAACAGAGAATACACTGTTTACGAGGCTGACCCTGATGCGGAATATGATGCTGTTTATGACATTGACCTTTCAGATATCAAGCCAACGGTTGCATTCCCCCATTTGCCTGAAAATACAAGAACTATTGATAATATGGGTGAGGTTAAGATTGATCAAGTTGTTATTGGTTCTTGCACAAACGGCAGAATGGAAGACCTTGAAATGGCAGCAAGAATTCTTGAAGGCAAGAAGGTACATGATGGTGTGAGATGCATTGTAATTCCTGCTACACAAAAGATTTATCTTGAAGCTGTGAAGAAAGGGTTGCTTGAAATTTTCATTAATGCAGGTTGTGCTGTTTCAACACCTACATGCGGTCCTTGTCTTGGCGGTCACATGGGTATTCTTGCTAAGGGTGAACGTGCGGTTGCTACTACAAACAGAAACTTTGTGGGACGTATGGGACACCCTGAGTCAGAGGTTTATCTCGCTTCCCCTGCTGTTGCGGCGGCTTCTGCTGTTACGGGTAAAATCAGTTGTCCGTGTGAGATTATGTAAGGAGGAATTACTATGAAAGCATTCGGTAAAGTACATAAATACGGTGATAACGTTGATACAGATGTAATTATCCCTGCAAGATATCTTAATTCCGCTGATCCAAAAGAACTTGCTACTCACTGTATGGAGGACATTGACAAAGATTTTGTAAACAAAGTTACTGACGGTGACATTATGGTTGCAAACCTTAACTTTGGCTGTGGTTCTTCCCGTGAACATGCTCCCATTGCTATCAAGGCAAGTGGTATTTCCTGCGTAATAGCTTCTACATTTGCAAGAATTTTCTACAGAAATGCTATCAATATCGGTTTGCCAATCCTTGAATGTGATGCGGCTGCAAAGGGTATTGATGCAGGTGATGAAGTTGAGATTGATTTTGACACTGGAGTTATCACAAACAAGACTAAAAATCAGACTTATCAGGCACAGCCTTTTCCCGAATTTATGAAGGGTATTATCAATGCAGGTGGTCTGCTTAATTCACTTAAATAGTAAGGGGTGTTTTTATGAATAAGAATATTGCTGTTATCCGCGGTGACGGTATCGGTCCTGAGATTGTTACTGAAGCAATCAAGGTGCTTGACAAGGTTGGAGAAAAGTTCGGACACACTTTCAACTACACAGATGTACTTATGGGCGGTTGTGCAATTGATGCGATGGGTGTTCCCCTTCCGCAGGAAACTATTGATATATGTCTCAAATCAGATAGTGTTCTTCTTGGTGCTGTTGGTGGTCAAAAATGGGATAACCTTCCGGGAAATCTTCGTCCTGAAGCTGGTCTTCTCGGTATCAGGGGTGCACTCAAGCTTTTTGCGAACATCCGTCCTGCAAAGCTTCTCACTCCCCTTGCATCTGCTTGTCCGCTGAAAACTGAAATTACAGACGGTGGTCTTGATCTTGTCATTGTCCGTGAGCTTATTGGCGGTGCATATTTTGGCGAGAGAAAGACATACACTGATGAAAACGGTGTTAAGCACGCAAGTGATTCTATGGCTTATGCTGATTATGAAGTGGAAAGAATTTGCCGTGTCGCATTTGATATGGCAAGAAAGCGTCGTTCAAAGGTTCATTCTGTAGACAAGGCAAATGTTCTTGATTCTTCACGTCTTTGGAGAGAAGTTGCTCACAGAGTTGCGGCTGAGTACCTTGATGTTGAATTTGAGGATATTCTTGTTGACAACTGCGCAATGCAGCTTGTAAGAAATCCTGGACAGTTTGATGTAATGGTTACAGAAAATCTTTTCGGTGACATTCTTTCAGATGAAGCTTCTATGATTACCGGCTCACTTGGTATGATTCCGTCCGCTTCTCTTGGCGAAACTTCACTTGGGTTGTATGAACCTATTCACGGTTCAGCACCTGATATTGCGGGTCAGAACAAGGCTAATCCGATTGCTACAATTCTTTCTGTTGCAATGATGCTTCGTTACTCATTTGATATGGCTGCTGAGGCTGATGCAATCGAAAATGCTGTTTCAGCTGTTCTTGAAGAAGGATACCGCACAGCTGATATTATGTCTGATGCTGAAGGACTCAAGTGTATTTCCTGTTCAGATATGGGTGACCTTATAGTATCAAAAATCTGATTTCTTCTCACTTATATAATCAATACAAAGTAACAGTACCACAGTTCAAAAATGAGCTGTGGTACTGTTACTTTACTTAATTCCATTGATAAGTAATTCAAGAACTTTTGCTTCACGGAGTATAAATGATGAGTGGTAATTCTTACCAATTTCCTTGTTGGCTTCATATGCAATTGTGGGTGGTACAAACTCAAGATGATAACCGAGTGCTTTTTCATAATCATCAAGGGATAAAGTTGAAATAGTATTATTTACTTCGGCAGTGTAATAATATGAATTCTGTATAAATACTTCATCAAAATCATATGTGCTTTTTCTTTTTTCAGTTGTATAACCATATTCTTTTATTGTTTCGGGAATAATAGATAAGCCGGTTTCTTCAAGTGTTTCACGAATAAGTGCTTCCGTATGACTTTCGTTAAATTCAATTCCACCACCAGGAAATTTATAATAACCCTCTTTATCACTTTTGACCATTGCGATATCATTTCCTTTGAAAATGATTGCTCGTACAGCATTTCTTTCGTAACTTCTTATGCAATTACTATAATCGTTATAATCAAATTCGTGTAAATGTTTCATCTATTATCCCTCCTTATGCATATAATAACACATTTATTATTTATTTACAAGCTTTCTTGACAAGCGTAATGTTTTTTCGTATAATTAAAATTGGATTTTTATGTACTGAAAAGGAGGAGAAATCACATTTATGGTTATCTCACTTGAAAATATAAGTAAATTTTATAACGGAAATCAGATTTTAAAAAATGTCGCACTAACGATTGAAGATAATGACAGGATAGGACTTATAGGTATAAATGGTTGCGGAAAATCTACTTTGCTGAAAATTATTACTGGAAAAGAACTTCCTGAAACACAACAAGAGCCAGATGTTGCACGAATTTCTATTTCTAAAAACATGACTATTGGTTTTCTTGAACAGAATTCAGGACTTGATCGTTCGTGCACCATAATTGAAGAAATGCGTTCGGTATTCAGTGATTTACTTAAAATTTCAGAACGTCTGCGTGAACTGGAACAGCTTATGGCTTCGCCTGATGCTCATAATAATGAAGAACAATATAACAGAATTTCATCTGAATATGCACAAAAAACCGCTTATTTTGAAGCTAATGATGGATATCTTATTAATGTAAATATTAATAAAGTTCTGAATGGTATGGGTTTTCCTCCTGATACTTATGACAGAATAATATCTACATTAAGCGGTGGTGAAAAAACACGTCTTGCTTTAGCTAAACTTCTTCTTGAAAATCCTAAACTTCTTATTCTTGACGAGCCAACTAACCATCTTGATTTTCAGACAATTATGTGGCTTGAAGAATATTTACAGGAATACAAGGGTGCACTGCTTATCGTTTCTCATGATCGTTATTTTCTTGACAAACTTACAACATCTATATGTGAAATTGAAAGAGGTGTGCTTAAACGTTACAAAGGCAATTATTCAAAATTTACTGTTTTGAAGCAGGCTGATGTTGCAAGACAGTTAAAAGAATATGAAGCACAGCAGGAGGAAATTGCAAAGCTTCAGGATTTTGTTGATCGTAATCTTGTTCGTGCTACAACTTCAAATATGGCTAAAAGTCGTATCAAAAAGCTTGAAGCAATGGAAATTATTGAAAAACCTGTTTTATATGAAAAATCAGCAAAAATTAAGTTTGAATATGATATTACTCCCCCAATGGATTTGCTGACAGTAAAGGATATTGATATTTCTGTAGGATCAGGAACAGACAGAAAAACATTGGTTGAATCGCTTTCTTTTGATGTAAAACGAGGAGAAAAGCTTGCTGTTATTGGTTCAAATGGCATTGGCAAATCAACTTTACTTAAAATACTCCAAAGAAAGCTTCCATGTAATCATGGGATTATTGAATGGACAAAAAATGTAAAAATCTCTTATTTTGATCAGGAGAATGCTCATCTAAATCTTAATAAAACAGTTATGGATGAGGTGCATTCACGTTATCGTACAATGTCTGATTGTGAAATACGTTCATTGCTTGGTTGTGTACGCCTTATAGGTGAAAATGTTTTTAAGCAGGTCGGTGTTATCAGCGGCGGCGAACGTGCAAAGCTTTGTTTTGCAATTATGATGCTTGAACGAGGAAATGTTCTTATTCTTGATGAACCTACAAACCATCTTGATATTGATACAAAAGAAGTTCTTGAGGAAGCTTTATGTGCATTTGACGGTACAATTATATTTGTATCGCATGATCGTTACCTTCTTAATAAGCTTTCTACAAGAATAATTGAGATTACAGAAAATTCTGTTGAAAGCTATAATGGTGGATTTGATGATTATATTGCTTTAAAATGCGAAAAGGTAGCCGCTGAGGAAGCTGTTGCTGAGCGTGAAAAACAAGAAAAAGCAAAGCAAGATGCTGAGGAAAAGAAAGTTAAGGCATATCGTTCTAAAGAACAGCGTGCTGCTGATGCAAAAAAAAGAAATCGTATTAAGGAACTTGAGGTTGAAATTGAACGTTTAGAAGCTGAAATGGCAGTTATTCAGGAAGAACTTGCTGATTCAGAAGTGTGTTCCAATTACGAGTTGATGCAGGAAAAATGCGTAAAACTGGAAAATATGAAGAAGTTATGCTCCGATTATGAAGACGAATGGGTAATTCTTTCAGATGAATTACAATAAATTTTAAAATATGGGTTGACAAATCATATTATATATTGTATAATATACTGCAGAAACAAAAATAAAGGAGGACTATTATGGTTTTTCCGGTTAGTGCGACCCTGCTTGACGCACTTGTACTTTCCGTTGTTTCCAAAGAGGACACATACGGATATAAGATTACTCAGGAAATTCGTGAAGCTATGGAGATGTCAGAATCTACTCTTTACCCTGTTCTGAGAAGACTTATGAAAAATGAACTGCTTGCAAGCTATGACCAGGAATATCTCGGAAGAAACAGACGTTACTACCAGATTACCGAAAAAGGCAAGGAACAGCTCAAAATTTACCGTGAAGAATGGGTAGTTTATAAAGACAAAATAAACGTACTTATTTCTGCACAAACAAATGAGGGGGTTAATTTATGACGCGTTCTGAATATCTGTCAGAGCTTACTTCCCACCTTATTTCACTTCCTAAAGAGGAAAGAGATATGGCGGTCGGGTTTTATGAGGAATACTTCGATGAGGCAGGTCCTGAAAATGAACAGGCTGTTATTGCTGATTTAGGTAAGCCATTTAATCTTGCAAGAAGCATTATTGGTGAAACATCTTTGTATTCAAAAAGCATGGTTTATCTTAAATATAAGGAAAGTAAACCTATGCCACAGAATAATACAAGTGTTTTTGCTTCTTTGAAAAAGCCAGATGCTTTTGATGAAAAGGTAGCTGAAACTGTTGAAGAGGATATTATGCCGAACGGTGTTTTTCAGAATACTGCAAATATGGAACAGGATTTATTACCAAACGGTAATCAGTCAGGAATGTTCGATGATGATTACATAAAGAATACAGCAGAAAAAATTGATTCACCAAAGAAATCTATGGATACAGGTGTATTAGTGCTTCTCATAGTATTGGGAATTCTTTTTGGTATTCCATTTGGTATTGCGCTTATATCGGTTATTTTTGCAATTTTTGTTGTAATGTTTGTATTTGGTGTTGTTTCAGCAGTATGTTTTATTGCAGCAATTATTTTACTTATTACAGGTATTATTCAGATACCTGTTTCAATAACAAATGCAATAGGATTTATATGTGCTTCACTGCTCTCTGCAGGCGTTGGAATGGTACTTCTTTCCGCTTCCCTTGCTTTCTTTTTTAAGCTCGTCCCCTTTACATTCAAGGGTATAAGAAAACTTTTTAGAAAAAGGAGGACTGAATGATGCTGAAGAAATGTCTTAGCTTATTTATTACTGGTATAATATTTTGTGCTATTGGCGGTATAGGAATAGCTACTCTTGCTATTAACGGAATAAACCTTAATGGCATATCAATTGGTCCTTCATTTTCTGAGTCCCAATTTGTAAATGCTGAAATGTTTACTATGCCGATTGAAGAAACTCAGGAAATTACTACCCTTGACTTTTCAGCAGATGCAGGTGTGTTTAAGGTTGTAAGAGGTGAAAGCTTTACTGTCGAAACAAATCTCAGTACTATTGGCTGGGAAATTTCAGATAACTGTCTGAAAATTGAAAATACTGCATCTATGCCATTTATGAATTTTAATGATGTTTCTGCTGTAATTACTGTAACTATTCCTGAACGTCAGTTTAATGAGGTTAAGCTTGAACTTAACGCAGGTGAATTTTATGCTGATGATATTATTGCTGACAAATTAATCATTAAAATGGATGCGGGTGAGGCTGTATTCAACAATGTTTCTGCAATATCAGATTCTGATATCACTATCAATGCAGGCGAATGTATTTTCCAGAGTAGTGTATTGAACAATTCCGAAATCAATATGGACGCAGGTGAAATGATTTTCGAGAAATGTGAGCTTACAGGCGAAAATGATATTAATCTTGATTTCGGTGAGATAAGTATGACACTTCTTGGTAAGCGTTCTGATTATAAATTTGAAATTGAAAATGATTTGGGTGCAGTAAATATTGACGAAAATTCTGATAATGATGAATCTATAAATCCTATCGGAACAATTAATGTTAACCTTGATTTAGGCGAATGTAATATTGAATTCACGGAGGAATGATTATGAATAAACTTATGAAATGTGAAACAGACAGAAAAATATGTGGTGTATGTTCAGGTGTTGCACGTTATCTTAACATTGACACAACAGTTGTAAGACTTATTTGGGCTATTCTTTGTTTTTCGGGATTTGGAATTGCTGCGTACATAATTGCGGCACTGATTATGCCGAGTGATGCTGATGTTAAACAGTAAAATAAAATCCGTACCACTTAAACTGAGTGGTGCGGATTTTTTACTTTGTCATATCATTTTACTTTGTCATATCAATAAATTCCTGTTCATTCAGAATTGTAATGCCAAGCTCCTGTGCTTTGGTAAGCTTGCTGCCTGCATCCTCGCCTGCTACAACGTAGCTGGTCTTTTTGGATACTGAACCTGCAGCTTTCCCTCCGAAACGAACGATTATTTCCTTTGCCTCGTCACGGGTCATTGTGGGAAGTGTTCCAGTAAGGACAAAGGTTTTGCCCTCAAAACGATTGTCACCGCTATCATGCTTTTCATACTCCATTTTTACACCAAGGGATTTAAGCTCCTCGACAAGTTCTGCGAAGTACTTATCGTGGAATGCTGAGAAAACACTTTTGGACATAATATCACCAAAGCCATCGATTTTTGCAATTTCTTCGGATGTTGCGTTCATAATTGCTTCAATACTTCCAAAACGACTACAAAGAAGCTTTGCACCATTTTGTCCAATATTGCGTATACCAAGTCCGAATATAACACGTTCAAGTGAATTTTCCTTTGAGCCTTCGATTGCTTTTACAAGATTTTCAGCAGACTTTTTACCAAAGCGTTCCAGTACTTCAAGCTGTTCAATTTTAATTCTGTAGAGATCAGCAACACCAGAAATGATGTTGTTGTCAACAAGCTGAGTTACGATTGCTTCACCAAGACCGTCAATGTTCATTGCGCCCTTGCTTGCAAAGTGGATAATGTTTCGTTTAAGCTGTGCGGGACAATCCACATTAGGGCATCTCAGAACAGCTTCGTCGGCGTATTTGACTGCCTTATCTCCGCATACGGGACAGAATTCAGGAAGCGTATACGTAACAGAGTTTTCACCGTGCACAACGGATTTGAGCACCTCGGGAATGATTTCCCCTGCCTTACGGACAAGTATTGTATCGCCAATTCTGATATCCTTTTCACTAATGAATTCCTGATTATGAAGTACGGCACGGCTTACGCTTGTTCCTGCTAAAATGACAGGTTCAAAAACTGCAACAGGGGTTATAGCACCTGTTCTGCCAACGTTTACTTCAATATTGATAAGCTTTGTCTCCTTTTCTTCTGGTGGAAATTTATATGCAACTGCCCACCTGGGCACTTTTGAAGTTGCACCCATTTTTTCACGGAGTGCAAAATCGTCAATTTTTATTACAACGCCATCGATATCAAAACTGTACTCGCTGCGCATATTGCCTATATGGTGAATGCGTGCGGAAATTTCTTCGTATGTTTCAGCTTGAACATATTCTGATACGACTTTGAAACCAAGTTTTTTCAGGTAATCAAGGGATCGCTTATGGGAAGTTAATTCCACGCCCTCAATCTGCTGAACATTGAAAACAAATACGTCAAGCTTACGTTCGGCAGCAATCTTCGGGTTCTTTTGACGGAGAGAGCCTGCTGCAGCATTTCGTGGATTTTTGAATGGTGTTTCGCCGTTGTTTTCCTGCTTTTCAACAAGTGTAAAAAAGTTTTCACGTGGCATATATACCTCACCTCTTACTTCAAGGAAAGGCACCGCTTCTTTAAGTTTAAGAGGAATTGATTTGATTGTTTTAAGGTTGGCTGTAACGTCTTCACCGATAAAGCCGTCGCCACGGGTTGAGCCGCGTACAAACTCGCCGTTTACATATTCAAGGGAAACGGAAAGCCCATCTATTTTAGGTTCTACAACATAAACAGGCTTTGGAGAAGCTTCACGGCAGCGGTCTGTGAATGCCTGCACCTGTTCAAGGGAGAACACGTCCTGCAAGCTTCCCATCTGCACCTTATGCTCAACTTTTTCAAACAAGTTGAGTGCCTCGCCGCCTACACGCTGTGTCGGTGAATTCGGGTCGGCAAGTTCGGGATACTCCGCTTCGAGATTTTTAAGCTCCTGCATAAGCATATCGTAGGTGTAGTCGTCAACTGTGGGGTTGTCCATAACGTAGTAGTTGTGGTTGTGCTGTTCAATTTCAGCACGGAGATTATTTACTTTTTCGATTATTGATTTATCCATTTTTTGTTGTTCCTTTCGGAAGAATTTATATATTCATCTTTGGTTATGCAATAACACACTTCACCGTGAGGTAACACATTTTCTCTTTTAAAACGTTCAACGGTATCGGTGACATACATTGCAGATTTAACAAGCACTTTCCCCGATTTTTCATTTTCAACTCTATGATATGCTTCAAGCTTGATAAAATCCGTATTTTTGAAAGTAAAATCAATTACTCCCGCCAAAGCTTCGCCTGCATATCCGTTACCCCAGAAGTTTTCGCCGATACAATATTCTATTTCGGCTGTTCCGCAATCGGAATAGACCTTGCAAAATGCAATCTGACCGATATTTTTGCTGCTTTTCTTTTCGATAATTGCCCAACGGTAAAAATCAGGATTTTTATAGCCCTCAATATACTTTGCAAGCAGGTCTTTCACTTCTGAAACGGTTGTGTATACAGGCTCGCCGTATTCAAACTGAATATTCGGATTGGCAATCCAGTTTTTCAACATATCGTTGCAATCATCTGATATAAATGGGCGGCAAAGCAGACGGTCTGTTTCAAATGTTTTTGTGCCTGTGTGGAACATACTTCATTTCCTCCATATTATCCTCAACAACTCCTGTTGTTTCAAATCCAACAGAAACGTAAAGATGTTTCGCTGTTTCGTTGCCTAAAGAAACACCTGTGAATATTTCGGTTACGTCAAAAGTATCAATCAGATAATCTATTGCAAGCAGTAATGCTTTTCTTCCATATCCTTTATTTTGGTAACGTTCATCTATTAAAAATTTCCATAGTGTATATTGTTTTCTTGCTTCATAATATCCTAACATAATAAATCCGATAGCTTTTTCCTCTGCATATATTGCAAAAGGATAAGCAGATTTATACACCCAAGCTTGCGCTAACGAATATGCAACTGTTGACACAAAGCTTTTTTGATGTTCAGCAACTTTTAAATTTAATACTTCTTCAAAGTTATCGGGTGTTATTTCTTTAAGCTCAACCACGCTGGTACTCCTTATCAAAATCACAATTTGTACTTTTGATAATTATACCATTCCCCCACTCAAAAGTCAATTATTGCAAAAACAAAGCCGCCCTTAATGAGCGACTTTGCTATAATATTCAGTTGCACCGAATTACTTCTTCAAAGTAATTGCATACTTAACCTTTTCAACAATATTTTCAGCGGAAAGGCCGAATTCCTTGAGGAGGTCAACAGCTGGGCCTGAGTGACCGTAAACATCGTTTACGCCTACCTTTACAACAGGTACAGGGCAGCATTCTGTTACTGCTTCTGCAACTGCGGAGCCAAGACCGCCGATTATGCTGTGTTCTTCAGCTGTAACGATAACGCCTGTTTCACAAGCAGCCTTGCAGATAATTTCCTTATCAAGTGGCTTGATTGTGTGGATATTGATTACACGAACGGAAATGCCTTCTGCTTCGAGCATATCGGCTGCGATGCGTGCTTCATTTACCATAAGACCTGTAGCAACGATTGTTGCGTCCTTACCATCCTTGAGCTGAACACCCTTGCCTACTTCAAACTTGTATGTTTCCTTGTCATTGAAAACTGGAACTGCAAGACGTCCGAAACGGAGATACACAGGGCCGTCAATGTTGATTGCTGCTTCAACAGCTGCTCTTGCTTCAACGTCGTCAGCAGGGTTGATAATTGTCATACCTGGGATTGTTCTCATAAGAGCGATATCTTCGTTACACTGGTGTGTTGCGCCGTCTTCACCAACGGAGATACCTGCGTGTGTTGCACCGATTTTCACGTTGATGTGTGGGTAGCCGATTGTGTTACGAACGATTTCGTATGCTCTGCCTGCTGCAAACATTGCAAAAGAACTTGCGAAAACCTTTTTGCCTGTTGTTGCAAGACCAGCTGCAACACCCATCATATTTGCTTCAGCAATACCGCAGTCGATAAATCTTTCGGGACATTTTTTCTTGAAAATGCCTGTTTTTGTAGCTGCTGCAAGGTCAGCGTCAAGAACTACCAAATCATCATATTTATCTGCAAGCTCAGCCAGTGCTTCGCCGTAGCTTTCTCTGGTTGCTTTTTTGATTACATCTGCCATTTTATTCACCTGTTCCTTTCCACGGATTAAGCTTCTAAAG
>JAZUSM010000050.1:0-5813 GCA_045606725.1 Oscillospiraceae bacterium
TCCAACACAGCAGGCGGCTACCACTTCTACAAGGACGCTCGTCTTGCTCGTATCACCCGTTACCGCTACAACAACGTTCCTGCTGATGCCGGCGGACGTTACTTCTACATAAACGACAATGGTACAGTATGGAACCCGGGCTGGTCCCCAGTAAAGACTGACCTTGACGAGTACAAGTGTCGTCACGGTATGGGTTATACAATCATCAACGGTAAGAAGAACGGTCTTTCCGCTGAGGTTACTTTCTTCGTACCACAGAACTTCACAGGCGAAATCCAGAAGGTTGTTCTCAAGAACGAAAGCGGCGAAGCTAAGTCCTTCAAACTCTTCTCCTTCATCGAATGGTGCCTCTGGGATGCTCAGGACGACTCCGCTAACTTCCAGAGAAACTTCAACACAGGTGAAGTTGAACTCGAAAAGAACGGCGCTGTTATATACCACAAGACTGAATACAAGGAAAGAAGAAACCACTTTGCTTTCTATGCAGTAAATGATACAGTTGACGGTTACGATACTGACCGTGAAACATTCATGGGCGATATCTACCACGACTTCCAGGACCCTGTAACAGTATTCAACGGCAAGCCTGAAAACTCCGTTGCTGACGGCTGGTCCCCAATCGCTTCCCACTACAAGGAAATCACTCTTGCTGCCGGCGAAGAAAAGACTCTCGTATTCATGCTCGGATACGTTGAAAACCCATATCCTGAGAAGTTCAACGCTGACGGCTCTATGAACAAGTCCAGAGCTTACGAAATGATGGCTAAGTACGATACAGCTGAAAAGGTTGACGCTGCATTCGAAGAACTCAAGCAGACCTGGGACGCTCTCCTCGACAAGTATACTCTTACTTGCCCGGACGAAAAGCTCAACAGACAGGTTAACATCTGGAACCAGTACCAGTGTATGGTTACATTCAATATGTCCCGTTCCGCATCCTACTTTGAAAGCGGTATCGGACGTGGTATGGGCTTCCGTGACTCCAACCAGGATATTCCCGGCTTCGTTCACCAGATTCCTGAAAGAGCAAGAGAGAGAATTCTCGACATTGCTGCTACACAGCTTGAGGACGGCGGTAACTACCACCAGTATCAGCCACTTACCAAGAAGGGTAACGACGCTGCTGGTACAAACTTCAACGATGACCCGCTGTGGATGATCCTTTCCACTGCTTCCTACATCAAGGAAACAGGCGACTACGATATCCTCAAGGAAATGGTTGACTACAAGAACGACCCTGCTCTTGCTCAGCCACTCCTCGACCACCTCAAGAGAAGCTTCTATCACGTTGTTGACAACAAGGGTCCTCATGGCCTCCCACTTATCGGACGTGCTGACTGGAATGACTGTCTCAACCTCAACTGCTTCTCCCGTGTTCCTGGCGAAAGCTTCCAGAACACAGCTTCCAACATCGCTAAGGAAGTTCACCCTGAAACAGGTGCTCCACTTAACGAGGAAACAGCTGAATCCGTTATGATCGCTGGTATGTTCACATACATCGGCCCAGAATACGTTGCACTCTGCCGCAAGATGGGCGATAACGCTGAAGCTGATAAGGCACAGGCTGAAATCGACAAGATGAAGCAGGCTATTATCGACTACGGCTGGGACGGCGAATGGTTCCTCCGTGCTTATGACGCATACGGAAGAAAGGTTGGTTCCAAGGAAAATGAAGAAGGTAAGATCTTCATCGAACCACAGGGCTTCTGTATCATGTCCGATATCGGCGGCAAGGAATTCACAGACAAGACTATGGCAAGCATTGACAAGTACCTCGGTACAAAGCACGGTCTTGTTCTCAACAACCCTGCATTTACAAAGTACGTTGTAGAATACGGCGAGATTTCCACATACCCAGGCGGTTACAAGGAAAATGCTGGTATCTTCTGCCACAACAACGCTTGGATCATGTGTGCTGCTGCTTATGCTGGTATGGGTGATGTTGCGTTCGATTACTACACAAGAATTGCTCCTGCTTATCAGGAAGACGAAAAGCTCCACAGAACTGAGCCATACGTTTATGCACAGATGGTTGCAGGTAAGGACGCTAAGCGTTTCGGCGAAGCTAAGAACAGCTGGCTCACAGGTACAGCTTCCTGGAACTTCGTTGCAATTTCTCAGTACATCCTCGGTATCATTCCTGACTATGACGGTCTGAAGATTGACCCATCAATTCCAAAGGCTTGGGACGGCTACACAGTATCCCGTTTCTACCGCGGTGCTACATACAACATCAAGATTGAAAACCCTGACCACGTTTCCAAGGGTATCAAGTCTATCTCAGTTGACGGCATGGCTATCGAAGGCAATGTTCTTCCTAACTTTGACGGCGGCGTTCACGAAGTTGTTGCAGTAATGGGCTGATTTCATAAACATATTACGGACTCCGGTTAATCCGGAGTCCGTTTTTTATATTGATTGTAAAAATCCGAAAGTCACATGCCTGCTTTTCGGGTTTTCTTGCACAAAATGCCGATTTCAAAGGTTTTTTTCTGTTTGATATTGAAAATAATAAAAAAATGTGCTATACTATAGTGTATATGTATCGTTTCGGTGCATAAGTGTAAATATATGTAATTAATTTCCTGTAATATCATAAAGGAGCTGAGTGATATGCTGAATATTGAAAACCATCTCGGAACTATCAGTATTTCCAAAGAATATCTTACTTCCCTGATTGCTCACACCGCTTCAACTTGTTTTGGTGTTGCTGACCTCAATAGCGCTGAGGGCACGTCGCTTCTTGCATCTCTTTTCAAGAAAGCTGACTTGGGCAGAAAGGAATGTGTGAAGCTTTCCGTCAAGGACGGCAGACTTGTTATTGCCCTGCATATCACTGTAGTTTATGGCACCAACATTTCCGCAATTGTGGACAGTGTCGTGCATAAAATCAGATATACTATTGAAGAAAAAACCAGTCTTGAAGTCGGCAAGGTTACAGTGTTTGTTGACGGCATGAAGGCTTAATGGGGGTAATTAAAAGTGATAACCGGTAAAGTTCTCAGAGATGCATTCATTTCGGGTGCAGTAACAATTGCAAATAAAAAGCGTGAGGTTGACCAGCTTAATGTATACCCTGTTCCTGACGGTGATACAGGTACAAATATGTCTATGACAATGAACAACGCTCTGCGTGAGCTTGAGGTCATGGATGATACCGTTACAGTATCTCAGGTTGCTGACGCTACTGCTTCTGCACTTCTCAGAGGTGCACGAGGCAACTCAGGTGTAATTCTTTCCCTGCTTTTCAGAGGCTTCGCAAAGGGTTTCAAGGGCAAGATTACTGCTGACTGCGACGATATCGTAAAGGCTCTTGAGCTTGGTGTAGCAGGCGCTTACAAGGCTGTTATGACTCCTACAGAGGGTACTATTCTTACTGTATCCCGACTTGCTTCCGAAAAGGCAAAGGTTGCTGTAAATTCCACTAATGATGAAATTGCTCTCTGGAGCGATGTTTGCATTGCTGCAAAGGAAGCTCTTGACGATACTCCTAACCTGCTCCCTGTACTGAAAAAAGCAGGCGTTGTTGACGCAGGCGGTATGGGTCTGCTTCTTATCTGGAACGCTATGCTTGACGTGTTCAAGGGCGGAGAGCCTGTTAAGCCTGCAGAAACACCTAAGACTGAGGCTGTTGTTGACAATTTCAGCACTGTCGTTGGCGAATTCGATGACGATATTACCCACACTTACTGCACAGAATTTATCGCACGCAAGAACCCCGATACAAAGGATTCTGCACTTCTCCGTGCATTCCTTGAAACAATCGGCGACTGCGTTGTTGTTGTAGAGGACGACGAAATCATCAAGGTTCACGTCCATACTGAGCACCCCGGTCAGGCTATCGAAGAAGGTCTGCTTTTCGGCTCGCTCATCAATATGAAGATCGAAAACATGAAATATCAGCACGAAAACAAGGCTAAGGAAGCAAACGTTGTGAAGAAGCAGAAGTTTGTTCCTGCTGCACCTGAAAAGCCATTCGGCTTCGTTTCCGTTGCAAGCGGCGACGGTATCGAGGAGCTTTTCCGTGACCTCGGTGTTGACTGCATCGTTCGCGGTGGTCAGACAATGAATCCATCCACTGATGACATTCTTCAAGCAATTATGGCTACACCTGCTGAAACCGTGTTTGTCCTTCCTAACAACAAGAATATCATCATGGCGGCTGAACAGGCTGTAAAGCTTGCTGACAGACGTGTATGCGTGCTCCAGTCAAGAACAATCCCGCAGGGTATCACAGCTATGATGAACTTTGACCCTGACGCTGATTTTGATACAAACCGTCTCAATATGAGCAGAAGCCTTGACACTGTTTCCACAGGTCAGCTTACATTTGCTGCACGTGACAGTGATTACGAGGGCCACAACATCAAGGAGGGCGACATTCTCGCTCTTGACAATGGTAAACTCGCTTTCACAGAAAGAGATGTAACAAAGGCTGCATACAAGCTTACAAAGAAGCTTGCTGACGGTAACAGTGCTTTCATTACTCTCATTTATGGTACAGACGTTGACAGCAAGGACGCTGAGGCTGTTCATCAGCTTGTTCAGAACAAGTTCCCGAATGCTGAAGTTATGCTTGTTGACGGCGGTCAGCCTGTTTACTACTATATCATTTCCGTTGAATAAGGATTGTCTATGAAAAAAATAAATATCGTTACGGGTCATTACGGCAGCGGAAAGACAAACTTTTCCGCTAACCTCGCCGTGACCCTTGCAAAGGGCGGCGAAAAGGTCACGGTTGTTGACCTTGATATCGTAAACCCATATTTCCGTTCAGCTGACTTCGGTGAGCTGTTCAACGAAAAGAACATCGAGCTTGTTGCTCCGATGTACGCAAACTCAAATCTCGATATTCCCGCAATTTCCTTTGACCTTGAACGTATCGCAACCGACGATGGCTACCTTATCGTAGACGTCGGCGGCGACGACGCAGGTGCACTTGCTCTCGGACGTTACGCAGAGGCTTTCAAGAAATTTGCTGACAAAATTGAGATGTATTACGTTGTAAACTGCCGCAGATTTCTTACACAGACAGCCGATGAGGCACTGGTGCTGATGGGTGAAATCGAAATGGCAGCTAATATGAAGCATACTGCTATTGTAAACAATACCAATCTTCTTTACGAAACCACAAAGGAAGTCCTTGAGGATTCCGTGGGCTTTGCGGCGGAAATCGCCGAAAAGGCTGGTCTCCCTCTCGCTTTCACCTGCGTTCCGCTGAAGCTGGACGCTGATGTGCCGAAGCCGCTTCCCGTGGAGATTTACGTGAAGAAAATCTGGGAAACTTAATTGCCAACAGACTGTATTTGCAGCTTGTATAAATTAAAATCCAAACCGAAAGGAGATATAGATATGGCAAAAATTACGGTCAATTTTGAAAAGTGCAAGGGCTGTGCTCTTTGTACAACAGCTTGTCCGAAGAAAATCGTCGAACTCCAGAAGGAAAAACGTAACCGCAAGGGCTACTTCACCGCTGTCTGTATTGACGACTCACAGTGCATAGGCTGTGCAATGTGTGCAATGATGTGCCCTGACTGCGCAATCGTTGTTGAAAAGTAAAAACTCAAATTTTGTAAGGAGTGAATATTTTGGAACGTAATCTTATGAAGGGCAACGAAGCTCTTGCTGAAGCCGCTATCCGTGCAGGCTGTAAGTGTTTCTTCGGTTACCCAATCACACCTCAGACTGAAATTTCCGCATACCTCGCTAAGCGCTTCAAGCAGGCTGGCGGCGTATTCCTTCAGGCTGAATCTGAAATCGCAGCTATCAATATGGTTCTCGGCGCAGCTTCCACAGGCGTGCGTGCGATGACT
>JAZUSM010000051.1:0-13079 GCA_045606725.1 Oscillospiraceae bacterium
CTGCAATATTCCTAACGACATACTCAAAAAGATGAGCGATTTTTCCGACAACGTGCAGAACAAGAAAAAGCTTGACGAGGACGCTGATGTTACGGCTGTGAAATATTATCTGCTGAGGGAACTCAACAGGATTTTTCTCTACTCATATTTTCATGATAAATACAGCAAATCCGGTGAATCGTACTGCTACAATCAAGAAAATGTCTATAAAATAAGGGATGAAAAAAATTATATTGGCATTACCTCAAGCAAGGTTGTATATATAAGATATGACCGTCACGCAAAGGCAAACGAAAACGCTGAAAAGCGTGCAGGTATGTATGCCGAAACAGGCTTTTCACGCAGTATGGACCAGCTTCACAAGGTTGTGTGCCGTATGCTTGACAATATGAAGAAACACGAATATCTGTTTGACTATTGGATTTTGTACTATAACGAAAAGGAAGTTCGGGAATTGCAGAAAAGAGGCTGGGAATTAGGCACCAAAACAGAAAACGGTTATATAAAAGGAATTGAATTTTTTTACTATGAAGATGAATGAAAAATCTCCCGTGACCGATTAAGTTACGGGAGATTTTTTGTATTAAAACACCCGAATATATGCAACCATTATTTGTTCATTGGCTTAACTACGAGGTTTTATATATATTTTTTCTCAATTAGAAAATTTTTCTTTAATGAGAATACGCTATGCACGGCATAGGGTTTGACTTATTGGCTATTGCTCTTTCTTACAGCCTGTAAGTCTGCAGGAAAATTTTCTCGAACACTGAACTATTGCAGGTTAAGCTGTACTCGTGCTCTCTGCTTTTCTGCAATTGTCCGACTTTCTTTCATGAATCAAGTTTTGTTTATGATATTTATTATCTTATATAAATTACTGTATTACATATATGTTTCACTTTTTCTCTGTCTGAGCCATTCAGACAGAGATTTTTTTGTATATTCTGTAATGCAGTTTTATTGTTTGATTTTTAGAGTTCAATTTGCTATTGAACGATTTGATTTACGAGAATAAGCCTCACGGCTTATCGGGTGGGATCTAAAAGGTTTTATTGATTTTTGAACCTTTTTTAATATTCAAGAAAGGAGGACATATCCATGAACACAAGTGATATGGAATTATTGACGCTCAAAGAGTATACTTATGTGATTCCTGAAATCTCATATTGTACTCTTTACAAGCTCATTATGCAGGGAAAGCTCCCTGCTAAAAGAGTTGGCGATAAGCCTCACGGCAAGATTCTTGTCAGAAAGTCTGACCTGCTTGCCTGCTTTGCGATTGATGAGTAAAATCTCATCAATCCTCTTTGTTAAAAATTGTAGCGGAGCTACAATCGGGTTTATTATAAACTGTTTAAAAGCTTATGGTTTTGAACTGTTTTAATTATTATGAAAGGAGGACAAATTCATGAATAATGAATTTCTCACGCTTAATCAGTGTGTTCGTGTAATTCACGGAATTTCACATCACACTCTTCGCAAGCTCATTGCACAGGGAAAGCTCCCTGTTGAAAGAGCTGGCGGAAAGTCAAGCGGCAAGCCTCTTGTCAGAAAGTCTGACCTGCTTGCTTACTTTGAGATTGATGAGTAAGCTACTAATCAATCTCTACTGCATATTTGTTTGTAGTGATATACAAACGGATTTGCTAAAACAATAGTTTACATTGTTCGACATACTCTTAACTCTGCGCTTTGCCGTTTAATACGAGCATGATTTCTGATTTGGCGTTCATTCTGTGATTAAGCTTTATGTCGGACGATGTGAATTATGTTCTGAACATTCAATACGCCTTTGAAAAGGCATCTGACAGCTTATTTTAAAAATCAAAATCTTAAAGAAAGGACATTATTAAAATGACCCACAATATTACAGAATTTCCAAACAACCTCAGCAGAGAAGAACTTCTCTACTTAATTGATGTTCTTCAGGCTATGGCTGATGGACTTGCAGACAATACCGAATTGTCTGTATCCACATCTGCTTCCGTTGAGGCAGAGCATGTAGTACTTCTCACTATTCCTGAATGTCTGGAATTAGTGGAAGGACTTAGCAGATATACTCTCACGAAGCTTATAAATCAAGGAAAGATTAAAGCCTTCCGCAAAGGTGAGGGTAAACGAGGAGCATACGCTGTAAATAAGGCTTCCCTCCTTGATTATTTCGGCTATAATGCTTGAGATAATCTAAACTGAAACTACGCCGATTAAATCTCAACGGTTTAATCGGCGTTTTTTTAATCTAATGAAAGAGGTTGATTTTATCGCAACAATAAGAAAAAGAGGAAATTCATATCAGATACGAGTTTCCGTTGGTTATGACACTGCTGGCAATCACAAAGAACAGGCTATGACCTGGAAGCCTGACCCCGGAATGACTGAACGTCAGATTGAAAAGGAACTTCAAAGGCAGGCTGTATTATTCGAGGAAAAATGCAACAAGGGTTTTATGAGCACAGCCACAAAATTTCAGGACCTTGCTGAAGAATGGTTTGACGGTTATGCAAGACATAATCTCCGCAGTACAACCTATGAGCGGATGAAACAGCTTACTCATCGAATTTACCCTGCCATCGGACATTTGCGGATGGACAAGATTACTCCGCGTGTTCTTCAGGCATTCGTGAATTCTCTTGCAAAAGACGGTGCAAACGAAAAGACAGGAAAGCCGCTTGCTCCGAAGACTATTCGCCATAATCTCAGCTTTGTTTCAGATGTATTTTCATATGCTGTGAGAATGGGTATGCTTTCTGACAATCCTTGCTCCAAGGTCATTATTCCAAAGGGTGAGGTCAAGGAAAAGCAGATTTATTCTCCTGAGGAAATGGAACAGCTGTTAATACGTCTTCAAGGTCAGCCTATCAAGTACAAGGTTTTCTTTTATCTTCTTGCATACAGCGGTTTCCGCCGCAGTGAAATGCTTGGACTTGAGTGGAAAGACATTGATTTCGAAAATAATATTATAAGTGTACGCCGCACCTCCAATTACACTGCTGAACGTGGTACATATACAGACACTACCAAGACTAAACGTTCACAGCGTGCACTGAAAATTGCTCCATATATTATGGAATTGCTTCGTGAGCTTAAAGCCGAGCAGGACGCTAATGCGATTAAATACGCTAACCTGTGGGTTGAAACGGACAGGCTTTTCACCAAATGGAACGGCGAACCGATGAACAATAACACTCCCTATGACTGGCTCAGGGAATTTTGCAGTAACAACGGACTCCCCTTCTATGGCTTGCACAGCTTCCGTCATTTTATGGCTTCTTCCCTCATTTCATCAGGAATTGATGTCGTCACAGTTTCGGGTGCATTAGGTCATTGCAATTCTTCAACAACTTTGAACGTGTATTCACATCAGTTCCAGAACTCACAGGCAAGAGTTGCAGAGGCGATGGACGGAATACTGAATTTCCTTCCAAAAAATAAAAAGCAGGAATGATAATTCACTCCTGCTCGGACAGTATTTGCGTATAGCGGACAAGCAGCGGACAAAGCCCGAAAGCCACAAAAAAGAAAATCAGGAAACCACGTATCTACGTAGTTTCCTGATTCATTAGCTGGTGACCCGTACGGGAATTGAACCCATGATTACGCCGTGAAAGGGCGTCGTCTTAACCTCTTGACCAACGGGCCGAACTGGTAGCGAGAGTGAGACTTGAACTCACGACCTACCGGGTATGAACCGGTTGCTCTAGCCAACTGAGCTATCTCGCCATGTTTTCGCTCACTATCGTTGTGCGACTTAATTATTATACACTATCAAGCCCCATCTGTCAATAGTTTTTGCGAAAAATTTTATTTTTATACGTTTTGCTCACAAATTTAATTTTTTATATCACAAAACTGTGCATTTGCACCTAATTTGTTGTAATTTGCCGCAAAAAACTCTGCCTCTGAAAGCCGTACTCCCCGCACTTTATGTCCCTGAACGCGCTCTCCTCTCGTATAAATTACAACATCACACAGTCCGCCGACCTGCTGAAACGGGGTGCGGCGAATTTTTATATACGCCACCCGCGCCTTAGGCACGATTACTGTATGAAACTGATATGCGCGACAATATCTGACCGTCAGCGTTTCATCACCTGTTCCTATTCCCGTGCTGAGCTTTGCCGCAATTTTTACAGCAAGCAGGTACACTGACGGAATTTCAAGCATTGCCGCAAGAAATTTTATCGCACCAGTCCAATCAGGGAAAATGCTGTCTGCCCAGATTGCTGCAGCAGGAACAGCCGCCGTCAGCACCAGCGGCAGCCAGATGTATGCAAGTATATATGTGCGCTTCGGCTTCAGAGTAATATTACTCTGAGTAAAATCGGGCAGCATCATTTCCATCGTGCTCATTACCCTTCGTCTAGTTGTCACAGGGACAAAAACAGGTATCTCATTTTTGCTTTTTCCGTAACCTGTACAACTGACGTGCACCGACATTATTTTTGCAAATTTCATGAGCAGATTCTGACGCAGATCTGCATAATTTATTCTGGAATAATTTACATAATATTTCCAGTGTGAAAAGTACCCGTTTTCAACTACAATATTTTCTCCTCTGCGGTGGATTGCAAATCGGATGTGACGAAATAAATTTGTCAGGAATGACAGCAGCCACCCTGCACCGATTACCATTGTCAGCGCAACCGAAAACGGAGTCGCTTCCTCCGCAACAATTTTCACCGCTTCGGTAACATTATTTACCGCCGAAAAAATTTCCTGTTCAAGTCGTTCACCGACAAGTCTGCTCCCCTGAATAAAAAATGTTCCCATGAAAATTATTCCCGAAAGCGTTGATGAAAACAGCAGTGAAAAAATTACAAGATCCTTTTTTGACACCTGATAGGCAAGCTTCATCTTCGTTGATTGACTTGGTAATTTATTGAATATTTGTAAATAGTCTGTATCAGAAACAATTAGTGTTACATCTGCATCACTGTGCTTTTTTGGTACAGAATGCGAGTCGGAATCCAACGAAATTTTCACAGCTTTAATCGGTCTCATTAACAATTTCTGACAGCATGTTGCGCAGGACACAACCGAAAACGGAAGCGAAAATTCACCTCGGAACAGCACTCCGTTTCTTACATATATTTCCTTTTCTTTTACTTCATACGTGACAAAATACCACCTGATGTATGCAAGTGCAAATATAAATAAAATAACAATTATATCCAGATATGCACCTTTTATCCAGTGATAAAAATCAAACTTCATAGAAACAAGTCCTCGGATAAGAGGAATAAGCAGCAGCCAGAAATTTCCTTTTGTGTATTTCAGAATTGCAATTTTATGCTGACGTTTCATCACAAACCTCCCCTGTCCCTGAGATAGGTCTGAATATTTTTGCTTATTTTTTCCAGATCCGACGTGGATAAAAACATCATAGCAAGCCTTCCACCGTAAGCATTTATTAATAAAAAGTTAAAACTTGTATACTTGGAAAGCGGACATTTTACGGTTGCTGTATATTGAACTGCGGATATTTTTACATAGGTTGTATTTTTAAAAAGCACCCCCGACCTGATAAATATCTCATCTGCGGATACAATGTAACAGACGGAACGGTACCACATCGGCAGAATAATAAACAGAAAAACAACATATGCTGTAATCAGGACAACAATAATTATCCATACAATTATTTCAGGAACTGTAAATCTGCTCGGTAAATAATAATCCGGATAACGTTGTTCTAAATAATACAGTAAGTATTTTAGCGCTGTAGTTATACAGATGATTATAATAAATGTAATTACTCTTAGGAAATTCAAACTCTTTTTATCCGCATAGTATTTTTTCATACGTCAAAAACCTCAGCTTCCAATCATATTCAGTTCAGCTATACTATATATTATACCACATCTATGCGTAATAAAAAACCCGAATAAATGAATTTTACATAAGGAGGCTGCCTGATTGCCTGCTGAAATATATAATACTATTTGTAAAACTGTTTCAATTTTAAACGACTTGTTATGGGGAATTGGAACATTTACTTTGATTTTTGCAATCGGTATGTATTTTACTATTCGTATTAAATTTTGTAACATTATACATATTGTTGATTTTTTAAAAATCATTTTTTCACGTCAGAAAAGCAGTCCTGATAAAATCCCAAAAGGTAAATTATCTCAATTTCAAGTATTGTCAACTTCTCTTGCCGCATCAATGGGAACCGGAAATATTATCGGTGTAGCGGCTGCAATTTCTATGGGCGGACCGGGTGCAATTTTCTGGATGTGGGCATCGGCAATTTTCGGAACAGCCATTGGCTTCATAGAAAATGTGCTGGGATATATTTACAGAAACAATGGCAAATGTCCTATGGGATATATTTCCAGAGCTTTTCATTCTGTTCATCTGTCTCAGGTCTATGCGCTGCTCTGTGTTGCCGCATCCTTTGGAATTGGAAATATGACCCAGTCAAATGCGATATCTGCTGCTGCCGCCGAATTCGGAATTCTGCTCCCGATTTCGGGTGTCGTTGTTGCTGCAGTTTGCGGTTTTGTAATTTTTGGCGGCAGAAAAAAAGTTGCTTTAGCTGCAGAAAAATTAGTCCCATTTGCAGCCGTTCTGTACCTGCTTGGTGCAATTCTTGTAATTACTATATATGGTAAATATATTGCAGATATATTAATTTTAATTGTGCAATCAGCATTCGGTTTTTCACAAATTTCAGGGGGAATTTGCGGTGCTGTTCTGAAAAAATCCATAGCTGTAGGACTGCGTCGCGGCATTTTTTCCAACGAAGCAGGCATGGGCAGTTCCGTCCTTATTCACTCGGAAACCGCCTCTGACACCCCTGTAAAAATGGGAATGTTCGCCGTCGTTGAGGTTGTTATTGACACCCTTTTATGCTGCACCTGCACCGCTCTTGTGATACTCCTGACAGGTGCACACAGAACAGGCACACAGGGACTCTCCATGGTGACCGTCGCATTTCGTTCCGTAATGGGTAACTTTGCAGAAATTTTTGTTGCCTCGACCACTGTAATTTTTGCTTTCTGCACCCTTCTCGGCTGGTATTTTTACGGTGAAAAATGCCTTGATTTTGTCACCAAAACTGGAAATTCCAAAGCGATTTTCTGCTACAGAATTCTCTATATTTCTGCCGCATTTATCGGAGCTGTTGCCGAGCTTGAGCTTGTGTGGGAAACCGCCGATATACTCAACTGGTTCATGCTTGCTCTCAACCTTTCCGCCGTTGTAATACTTCACAACGATGCTGTACGGGAAATCAATAATTATACAAAATGTATAAAATCTGCAAAATACAACCACAGAAACTAAGCCTTTTTCATGGGTATTTTCACTATGTATTCTATGTAATCCTCGTTCTGAATTCGCTGTGACGCCGCCTCAATTCCTGCCGCTTTCATCATTTCCACCGCCTTGTTCAGCGTGTTTACGAACAATCTCACGTCCTTGAACACCACACTGCGCTTTTTAAAGCTTGCCAGGTCCTTTTCCTTTTGCAGCAGCGCATCAACATACCTTTCTGCGGCTTCCACATTCATTTTTCTTGCATTAAACGCCTCAACTGCGTCAAGCTGTTCACCTTTACACTTTAATCTCAACAGCGTTCTTGCATGTCGCTCAGTCAGGCCGTACTCCGACACTTTGTCTCTTACATCTTTTTCCAGTTTAAGCAATCTGAGCTTGTTTGCAATGGACGGCTGCGACTTGCCAAGCTTGATAGCAGCGTCCTCCTGAGTCATCCCGTAGAAATCTATCAGCTTTGCAATTGCTTCCGCCTCGTCAAAAAGGGACAAATCACGCCTCTGAATGTTCTCGATAAGTGCCATAACCGCCGAATTTCTCTCTGTAATCGTCACAGGAATGCACGGAACAAGCTCCATTCCAAGCAATTTTACCGCACGGAGCCGCCTTTCTCCCGCAACAAGCTGAAAACCCTCCTCTGTTCTGCGGACTGTAAGCGGCTGGAGGAGTCCGTTTTGTTTTATGCTCTGCGCAAGTCCCTCTATATCGTCAAATTCCCGTCTTGGCTGATATGGATTTGGCTCAATTTTGTCCACCTCAACCTGAATTACCTTAGCTACAACCTTTTCTTTCGTGTTAAAAAGCATATAATCACGTCCTTTCAAGGTGATTATAGCATCTTGTCCGCAAAAAATTTGTCGAAAAACGTTGGGAAATAAAAAAACGCCGAAAACTTTCGTAATCGGCGTTGATTTTAATACATTGTAAGCTTGTCAGCAAGCGTTGTAAGCTCCTCCTGGTCGTAAAAATCAATTGTAATCGTGCCCTTAATACCGTCGCTTGAGGAAATCCGTACCTTTCTTTCCAGATGATTTTCCAGACTCAGCTGCATTTCCGTAATAAAGCTGTGATTTGCACGCTCCTCCGAGGTTTTCGGCGCTTTCTTCTCCTTGATATTGTCGCTGTTTTCATCATTTGCAGCCTTTGCAATTGCCTTTTCGATGCCTCTTACAGTGATTTTTCCTGCCGCAGCAAGCTTTGCAAGCTCAATCATTTCCTCCTCGGTTTCGGCAGCAGCAAGTGCCTTAGCCTGTCCCGAAGTTATATCACGCTTTTTCAGCAGCTCCACAACTTCATCAGGAAGATTCAGCAGACGTACCGCATTTGCAATTGAAGAACGGGACTTGCCGACAATTTTCGACAATTCCTCCTGCGTCATATCGTAATCGTCCATAAGTGAACGGTATGCCATTGCCTCTTCAACAGGGTTCAGATCCTCACGCTGAATGTTCTCAATAAGTGCAATCTGCGCTGTTTCCGAGTCGTCAAGCTCCTTGATAATAACAGGAACTTCGCTCATTCCAAGCATTCTGCAGGCTCTCCAGCGACGTTCACCTGCTACAATCTGATAATTTGCACCTGTAGAACGTACAACAATCGGCTGAATCAAGCCGTGCTGACGGATGCTGTCCGCAAGTTCAGCAATTGCCGCATCATCAAACGTCTGACGAGGCTGCTTACGGTTTGGTTCTATATCTGAAACTCTGAGAGTCTGTGCACCGCTGCTTTCACCTGCATTGTCGCCGAAAAGTGCGTCCAGACCCATTCCTAAACCTGCTTTTTTTGCCATTTTTATACCTCCCAGTTGTGTTCTGTTCCGTATTCGGTAATATATTGCTCAATATCAATGCCGATTTTCTTGCCAAGCTTCATAAGCTCATAGGCTTTATCGGCAAACTCCTGATTTCTGAGCACTTCCATAAGCGTGTTATCGCGCCTGTGCATTGCATATTCAGGGTAAAACTCGGCAAAAAGGTGGTCGAATTCAACCTTTACTGCTTCAATTTCCTCAGCCGAAAGCTTCTTTTTTGCCATAACACTACCTCTTTTCAATTCAATGTTAAAAGTTTTATCCGCAAGGATAAAACTTGGAGACAAATCAGCTATGCTGATTTGTTTTTGTTCCATATGGAACAAAAACAAAATCAAAGATTTCGTTTACGAGTATTTTTGCCTTGCAAAAATACATCGTGAATTATTTCTTCGCCAGTGCCTTATGTCTCTTTAACATCTCCTGCGCAAAAGCCATATAAGCCTCAGCGCCGCGGGAGCTTTTATCGTAGTAAACAACGGGCTTACCGAAGCTTGGCGCCTCAGAAATACGCACATTTCTCGGAATTACCGTGTTGAAAAGCTTCTTGGGGAAGTGCTTTTTCACCTCGCTGACAACCTGCGCAGTAAGGTTAAGACGTCCGTCAAACATCGTGAACAGAATGCCCTCTATGTCAATTGTGGGGTTGTAGCGCTGCTTCACCAGACGAATTGACTCAACAAGCTGTGACAGACCCTCCATTGCGAAATATTCGCAGGTCATCGGCACCAGAACCGTGTCGCAGGCACAAAGAGCGTTGATTGGAATGAGCGAAAGGGACGGTGGACAATCCAGCAGTATGTAATCATAGTCCTGTTTAATGGTCAGAAGCTGCATTTTCATGCGCTTCTGCATATTATCCACCTCGATAAGCTCAATATCAGCAGCAGCAAGTGCCGAAGTTGCAGGCACAAGCCACACGTTGTCAAACTCTGTTTTTACAACAGCTTCCTGTATTCTGCGCAGACCGAGAAGTACCTCATATGTCGAAACATCCACGTTTTTCTTGCGGATACCAAAACCGCTGGTAGTGTTGCCCTGTGCATCCATGTCAACGCAGAGCACTTTTTTCTTTTTCATACCCAGACATGCGGCAAGATTTACAACCGTTGTGGACTTTCCCACGCCGCCTTTCTGGTTTGCAACCGCAATTACCATAGCCATTAGCGTTGCTTCCTTTCATTTTTAATGAGTAATTACATTAATTATAGCACAATAATGCCCCATTTGCAACAAAATTGTAAAAAAATCTCCGTAAATTATATTATGACAGGGATTATGGAGTCTACTGGGGCAAACCTTTCTGAAGAAAGGTTCTTCCCCAGACCCCTTTCCAAAGACTTTCAGTCTAAATTACCCCATAGGGCTATAGCCCTATGGGGTAATTTACATTAAAAGTTTTAGGGAGGGAGTTTGAGGGAGGACCCTTTTCCAAAAGGGTCTCCCTCAATGGTCCCACAGTACCTACCGTAGTATAATTTACAGAGATTTCTTTGCAATCTGTCCGCCGTTGCGGGGGTACTTGGGTGGTGTCACCTTAATTTTGTGAACCACAATCAGCGTGCGCTTGTCACCGTTGGGGAGAGCGTACTCCTTGACGTCGGAAATTTCTCCGCCGAGGGTTATTACGGCATTGTTGCCCTCCTTGTAATTCTCGTTCGGCCCTTTGAGCGCTGCAAAAATGCCGCCAACCTTGACGTATGGCAGGCAGTATTCCGTCAGAACAGGCATCGCCGCAACTGCTCTTGCTACTGCGACATCATATTTTTCGCGGAATTCGGGGTTTCTGCCCCCCTCCTCTGCCCTTGCATGAACACATTTCGCTGCAATTCCAGCCTCGTCACAGACTGCTGAAAGGAAATTGATGCGCTTATTAAGACTGTCAAGCAGGGTCAACTTCACATCGGGACGGTATATTTTCATCGGCAGCCCTGGGAAACCTGCCCCTGTTCCCACGTCGATAAGTTTTGTTCCACGTGGAACATTTATAAAGTTAAGGGGCAGAATGCTGTCGAGGTAGTGCTTCACGGCAATCCCCTCGGGGTCGGTAATGCCCGTGAGGTTCATTTTTTCGTTCCACTCCACCAGTAAACGCGCGTAGGTTTCAAGCTGAGCGTACTGCTCCTGGGTGATTTCAAGCTTTTCTGCGGAGAACAGCTCCGCAAAAGCGTTGTATTCAGGTAAAAAAGGCATTATTTAGCCTCCAATCAAATTTGTATCGTTGTTGCTACCACTTGTGGTTTATTTTTGTCCTGACAGCCATATGATGAGCACGCTTACGTCCGCAGGTGAAACACCTGAAATGCGGCTTGCCTGTCCGATATTTTCAGGCTGTACACGGTTCAGCTTTTCCTGTGCTTCAAGACTCAGACCCTTGATTGTCTTGTAATCAAAAGGCTGCGGCAGACGCTTTTCCTCCAGCTTCTGCACGTGCTCAACTTCCATCAGCTGACGTGCAATGTAGCCCTCGTACTCAATCTGCAGATTAACCTGTTCACGGACTTCGTAGGAAAGTTCGGGACGCTCAGGGTCGAACGGTGCTAAATCCTCGTAGGAAATCTGCGGACGGCGGATCAGATCGTTCATTTTAAGTCCTGTTGTAATCGGAGCTGTACCCTTTTCCACCAGCAATGCGTTCAGTTCATCAGTCGGAGCAAGGGATTTTGCCTTGACACGCTTGATTTCATCCTTGATCTGTGCCTGCTTTTCGAGGAATTTCTCGTAACGCTCGTCGGAAATAAGTCCGATTTCGTGTCCGAGAGGGGTAAGACGCTCATCAGCATTGTCCTGACGGAGCAGCAGACGGTACTCGCTTCGTGAGGTCATCATTCGATACGGGTCGGAACAACCCTTGATTACAAGGTCGTCGATAAGCGTGCCGATATAAGAGGACGAACGGGTCAGGGTTATCATTTCCTTGCCCTGCACGGAACGTGCGGCATTGATGCCTGCGATAAGTCCCTGCGCGGCGGCTTCCTCGTAACCTGACGTGCCGTTGAACTGACCTGCACCGAAAAGTCCCTTGATTGCCTTGAATTCCAGGGTGTGGCGCAAATCCTGAGGGTTGCAGCAGTCGTACTCAATTGCATAAGCGTTACGCATTATCTCAACATTTTCAAGTCCCTTAATCGTGCGCAAAAAGGCGATTTGCACATCCTCAGGCAGTGACGAGGACATACCTTGCAAATAATACTCATCTGTGTCAAGTCCCATTGGCTCGATGAACAGCTGGTGGCGGGGACGCTCGCTGAAACGCTTGATTTTGTCTTCAATTGACGGGCAGTAGCGTGGTCCGACGCCCTCAATGCGCCCCGAATACATCGGGGAACGATGAATGTTGTCGAGAATGACCTTGTGGGTGTCGCCGTTGGTGTAGCCGATGTAGCAGGGCACGATATTTTTCAGTCCCTCGCGGCTTGTTTCAAAGGAAAACGGCTGGATATCGTCGTCGCCGTCCTGACGTTCAAGCTTGTCGAAGTTAATTGAGCGGCGGTGCACACGGCTTGGTGTACCCGTTTTGAAGCGGCGGAGCTCAATTCCGATGGATTTAAGGCTGTCGGAAAGTCCTCTTGAAGGCAAGGTTGAGTCAGGTCCGCTTTCGTAGGACGTGTCGCCAACGTGAATTAAGCCTTTCAGGTATGTACCTGTGGCGATGATTGCGGTTTTGCAGTGGTACTCGCCGCCAAGGTGGGTCACGATTGACTTTACAGCGCCGTTTTCCACGTGCACCTCGGTAACCTCAGCCTGCTTGACGTGGAGATTTTCCTGCGACTCACAGATTTTCTTCATATGGTTGTGGTACTTTACTCTGTCCGCCTGCACACGGAGGCTGTGTACGGCAGGCCCTTTGCCCCTGTTGAGCATACGGCTCTGGATAAAGCACTGGTCAGCCGCCTTGCCCATTTCGCCGCCCATTGCGTCGATTTCACGGACAAGGTGTCCCTTTGCCGTGCCGCCGATTGACGGGTTACAGGGCAGATTTGCG
>JAZUSM010000052.1:0-10289 GCA_045606725.1 Oscillospiraceae bacterium
CTGTAATTTCTCAGACTGTTCATTACTTTAATTTCATTAGACCTCTTCGTAAATTAAACAGAAAGCCGCCAGTTCAATTTCGCATTGAACTGACAGCTTAACTCCGGTTTTTTTATGTCTACTATCTATTGACTATTTCACACGCTAATTCGTGTACGGTGCATTTTTATGTGTTTTACATTATTCGATTGTCTTTGCCTTTTCAAAGATTTCAAGCACTTCATCTGAAGGCTTCTTATCAATGAGGGAAACAACAACTGTGAGGAGAATTGAAGCTGCAAAGCCAGGTACGATGGAATACATAATTCCGCCGAGGTGGAGAATATTGTCCCAGAGGAGAACTGTTGCTGCACCTGCAATAATACCTGCAACTGTACCCTTGAGTGTGAGTCGCTTCCAGTAGAGGGAAAGAAGAATTGCAGGACCGAATGCTGCACCGAAACCTGCCCATGCATTGGATACGATACCCATAATGGAATCCTTCGGGTCAAGCGCAAGGATACAAGCGATTACGGAGATAGCCATTACTGCGCCACGGCTTACCCACATTGTTGTTTTTTCAGAAACTTCCTTCTTCACGATTACCTTGAAGAAGTCATTTGCAACTGCGGAAGCTGTTACGAGAAGCTGGCTGTCAGCTGTACTCATAATTGAAGCAAGTACAGCGGAAAGGAAGATACCTGCAAGAATACCTGGGAACAACATTTTTACAACGTTGATGAAAATGAGTTCCTGTTCAGCGGATGTTGCAAGCATTGCAAGACCGTTTGCTTCGTAGTAAACACGTCCGAGAATACCGATAAGAACTGCTGCACCGAGAGAGATAAGCACCCATACAATAGCGATAATTGCAGACTGCTTGACACTCTTTGCGTCCTTGATTGCCATAAAACGAACGAGAATGTGAGGCATACCGAAGTAGCCAAGTGCCCATGCAAGGTCACTGATGATTGCGTTGCCGCTTCTGTTTTCAAAAAGGGAAGCGTATCCGCTTGCGTTTTCGCCCTCAGCAACAAGCTTCTGTGTTTCTGTGATCATATCCCAGCTGAAGTTGTCGATATTGCTGATGAGTGCGATAGGAAGTGCAATAATTGCGAAGAACATAAGCATACCCTGAATGAAGTCTGTCCACGCAACAGCGTTGAAACCGCCCATAAGTGTGTAAGCGATAATGATAAGTGCTGAAATAATTACAGCAGCCTTTGTGTAAACCTCATTTGTGCTGTCAATGTTGAACACAACCTGGAAGAGCTTACCGCCTGAAACGAAGGCAGAAACTGTATACACAAGGAAGAAGATGAAGATTACAACTGCACATACAAGACGAACAATCGGGCTGTCAGCCTTGAATCTGTTCTGGAGATACTGTGGAATTGTGATTGAGTCACCAGCTGCCTCTGTGAAGCGGCGGAGTGGCTTTGCAACAAATGCCCAGTTAAGAATTGTACCGATTGCAAGACCGATGGCAATCCAGTAGTTGCCCATACCAGTTGCGAAAGCCGCACCAGGCAGACCCATCAGCAGCCATCCGCTCATATCGGAAGCCTGTGCTGACATAGCTGTTACCCAGCTGTTCAGTCCACGTCCTGCAAGGAAGTATTCGTTCATATTTTTGCTCTTATTCGAGAAATAGAAGCCGATTGCAAGCATTACTGCAAGATAGCCTATGAAGGCAATAAGCACCATAGGATCGGCATTTTGGAGAAATCCCATTATAATCCTACCCTTTCATAATATATTATTCTAACATTTTATCATAAAAATTAACAAAATGTATGAACTTATAGTAAATTATGAGTTTGGAATGTGGAGTTGCAAAGCTGACTTCACTACTCAATCAGAAAATTCCATTACCATATCCGCACAGGCTGTATAGCTTTCTGTAACGCCGAGATTTTTCGGAGCAACATTTTTTCCGTACACCAGCAGCGGCACGGTTTCACGGGTGTGGTCCGTACCCTTGTAGCAGGGGTCACAGCCATGGTCGGCGGTAATCATTATCACGTCATCGTCGCCCATCATCTCCATAAGCGTGCCAAGCTGTTCGTCAAAACGATTCAGAGCATTGGTGTAGCCCTCAACATCACGGCGGTGACCGTAGCTCATATCGAAATCAACTAAGTTGACGAAGCAAAGTCCGTTGAAATCGCGTTTTGCGTAACCGAAGGTCTTTTCCATACCGTCGTCGTTACCGCTTGTGCGGACAAACTCGGTTATGCCCTTGCCCACGAAAATATCGTTGATTTTTCCAACGGCAATGACGTCCTTGCCTGCGTTTTTCAGCTTATCAAGCATTGTTTCAGCAGGCGGCTCGATGGAAAAATCGTGGCGGCGTGAGGTGCGTGTAAACGGGTACTCGCCTTCAAATGGACGTGCAATAACTCTGCCTACGCCGTGTTCGCCTACGAGGATTTTTCTCGCAATTTCGCAGTATTCGTACAGCTTTTCCACGGGAACAACGCTTTCGTGCGCTGCAATCTGGAACACGCTGTCAGCCGAGGTGTAGACGATAAGCGCACCCGTTTCCATATGCTCTTTGCCGTAGTCCTTGATAACCTCGGTGCCCGAATAGGTCTTGTTGCAGAGCACCTTTCTGCCTGTTGCCGCAGAAAACTTGTCGAGGATATCCTGCGGAAAGCCGTTGGGGTAAGTGGGAAGCGGATTTTCGGAGATTATGCCCGCAATTTCCCAGTGACCGATTGTGGTGTCCTTGCCCATTGACTTTTCCGTCATTCGCCCGTATGCACCGATTGGATTTTCGCAAGGCTCGCCGTAGTCCATACCGTCGATGTTGAACAGACCAAGCTTACGCATATTCGGCACGTTCAGCCTGCCCGTATTGTAACAGCTTCTGAACGTATCAGCACCCTTGTCGCCGAACTTTTCAGCGTCGGGGGCGTTGCCGATACCTGCGCTGTCGAGAACTATTAAAAATACTCTTTTCATAAAATCTTCCTTTCGGATAATTATTCTTTAAACCTGCACTGACGTGCAAACTCCTCAAACATCACTGTCAGCTTTTCATCAAGCTTTTTGCGTGTGTTTGGCTTGCGAAGCTCCATTGTGCAGTCCAGCAGTTCGCTTTCGTCAATCTGCAACAGATAGGAAATTCGGTGAACGCTTTTGTTTCTCATTTCGGCATGAAGCTTGAAAATACCGTGCTCCACAGACTTGACCTCGAAAAGTTCTGCCTTGCCGTGAAGTTCTTCCCAAGCCTTGCGAATGTTATCCTCGCTTAAATCGCAGTCAAGCTCGGCGGCAATACCGAGGTAAAAGTTTGCAGATGGCTCTGCACCCTCTTTTGGAGAGTATTCGTAAAGACGATATATTTCTGCCGCACTGCCGTCCTGCATATCGGTAAAATGTCTGTCACGGGGAGGATGAATTTCAACCTTTTGGTCTGAAAGCAGTTCAACTTCAATGGGTGGGTACGGGTCAGGCTTTTTTGCTTTTTCAAGCTCATCAGAACGATTAAGTGCGGCAATAACAGCATTGCCGATTTCTTCATCAGATGCATCTTTAGATAATTTGAAGCGAAAAGGATCGTTCGGGTCATCAAGACCGCCATAACCTCTATAATTTTTCAAACGTTCAGATGCAGAAATGGTATAGGTGCCGTCTTCGTATAATATAGCAAAACATAAAGAGTATTTTTTTACAAATGATTTATAAGTTTTGCAGGTTGTATAATTTACAATATAACTATCAGCAGCACACTCTTCCATAGTTCTTGTATCCACGGGACTCTTTTTAAGATAGTCAAAAACCTCTGATACAATCTTACCAATATTAATTGCATTTTCTAAGTCATTCAGACAACAATATGCAGCCAATTCACGCCGATGCCAGAACATACTTTTTGTAACAGGCACAACTATTATTTTACCTTCTCCTCTGTACAGATAAATGTCAAACGGAAATCTTGTTTCACGACAGCATTTATATCCTTTATCGCTTTTTTCATATTCATCAATTCTCCGCATTGCTTCTTCATAGCTAATTTCCATTTTTCATCGCCTTTCCTCCGATAGATGCTCCGCAAGCTGTTCCGCCGCCGAAATAACCGCCTGTGGAAAGCCGTTTACCTTCAAGAGCTTTATAGCGTTTCTCGTCCTTGCGGCGCCTTCCTTTATCTTATAATCAAAGGTTACGTCATCATCGGTAACCGTTTCTTCAAAATGAACATTTCTGTAGCAATCCTCAAGCATAACCGTCAGCTCGATATCGTGGGTTGCCGCAACGCAGATACTCTCCGTTTCAGCCATTTCCTTCAGCACGCTTACCGAAGCGGCGATACGCTCGATTGTGTTTGTGCCCTTTAAAATCTCGTCAATCACGCAGAAGCAGTATTCCGTCCTGACCTGCTCAACAATACGCTTCATTGACTTGATTTCCGCCACGAAGTAGCTGTCCCCTGCGCAGATATCGTCACGTACAGCCATTGATGTTACGACCTTGCACCTGCGCAGACGGAATTGCTCAGCTGTACAAGTGAGGATACTTTGCGCAAGAATTGCATTTATTGCGGCGGCTTTGACAAAACTGCTCTTGCCCGAAGCATTTGAGCCTGTAACAAGGATATTCCCCGTTATGTCAAAGTCATTCGCCACGGGTTTTTCGATAAGGGGGTGCACCAATTTCCTGAAGCACATTCCCTTTTCCTCGGTGAATTCGGGGGCGCACCATACCTCTGAGCTGCCCCTGAAATTCAGCACCGCACAAACTGCGTCCAGAAAGCCTATATGCTTATAGACACGGTTAATCTCCTCCTGCTTGCCCGTGAAAATCTCACGGAGATAAGCGTAGGTGTACATATCACGGAAGGTGAACATTTTCAGATAGGTTTCCGCAATATCCGCAAGGTCGCCGCCAGACTCCTTGCCAATCTTTGCAAGAAGCCTTGAAGCGGAAGAAAAAGGCTGATAAAGCTTGCCAAATTCAGCGTAGTAGCTGTCATCGCTTGCCTTGCCAAGCTTCTGCACACAAAACAGAATACGGCAGAGATACTTCATCATTCCAAGGTGACGCTCAACCCTGATGTTGATTTTGCAGTAAATCGCTATATTTGCGATTATTCCTGCAAGCGCACCGATTACCGCACCAATTCCCGAAGCAATCAGAAAGCCCAGCAGACCTGCCGCAACCGGAAGAAAAATCAGCGCCATATACATCTGCGATTTCCCGATATATTCCATACCCTCCGCACCACGCAGACAGGATTTTGCAACACTGTTGTAATTGCAGATACCAAGGTTGTGAAGTGCCTTACAGGTTTCAAAGCGGAGGTTTTCGTCACTTCCAAGCAAGTTAAGCAGGTGTTCAAAATCTGCTTCCTCATCGGGGGTAAGCTGTCTGTGCAGAAGCGCATAGAGGTACTCCTCACCCACGGAGCTTTCACAGGTGTTAATACGGTCGAAAACCTCGTCCATATCAAGGTCATTCCAGGTGATAGCGTCGGCGTTTATGCTGTCAATTACGGCATAACGATAATACTCGGTAATGCTTTCAAACTCGTTTGCACGCTTGCTGTCGGGAGGGTTGTCAAACGCTCCCCTTATGTCGCTTTCAAGCTTATTTTTATTTGCACGTGCCGAAGTAATCAGCACGACAATAATTACTGTCGCTATAAATAATGCTACAACTAATGCTAAAATCAGGTCTTCCATTAGTAGCTTCCTGCCTCCTCGTTGTTGAGAAGCTTCACAGCTGAGCTTGTACCAATTCTTTCACAGCCAGCACTCAGGAACATTTCCAGGTCCTCGCGGGACTTGACTCCGCCTGCGGCTTTCATCTTCACATTCTCGCCGATGTGTCCCTTGAAAAGACGGATATCCTCAATCTTTGCGCCACCTGTGCCAAAGCCTGTGGAAGTCTTGATGTAGTCGGCGCCACCCTCGGTTACGCACTGGCAAAGCTGGATTTTCTCCTCATCGGTAAGATAGCAGGTTTCAACGATTACCTTGAGAATATGGCTGCCGCAGATTTTCTTCACAGCGGCAATCTCTCTTGTTACCTCATCAAACTCGTTGTTTTTAACCATACCGAGATTGATTACCATGTCAATTTCATCTGCACCGTCAACAATTGCATTTGCCGCCTCGATAACCTTTACCTCGGTTGTATTGTATCCGAGAGGGAAACCGATAACTGTACAGATATTAAGGCGAGGAAACTTTTCTCTTGCGTATCTTACATAAGCGGGAGGAATGCATACGGAAGCAGTACCGAACTTTTCAGCCTCAATACAGAGTGCATCAATATCAGCCTTTGTGCTTACGGCTTTAAGCTGTGTATGGTCAATATGGGACATAATTTCGTTGTTTGTCATATGTAACAATCCTTTCCATTTCAAGATACAATAATTATAGCGTATTTTCAAGGTTTTGGCAATAGAAAAAGGTCACGGAAAACCATGACCTTTGAAAATTATTCTTCAATATAAACCTTCTTCATCTTCTGCTCGTTAACAGGTCTATCACCGAAGCTTGTCTTTGTTGCAGCGATTTCGTCAACAACGTCCATACCTTCAACAACCTTACCGAAAGCAGCGTATTCGCCGTCAAGGTGTGGAGCGTCCATGTGCATGATAAAGAACTGTGAACCTGCGCTGTCCTTCATCATGGAACGTGCCATGGAGATAACGCCGCGTGTGTGCTTGAGGTCGTTCTTTACGCCGTTGGAAGCAAACTCGCCCTTGATATGGTGGCCAGGGCCGCCCATACCTGTTCCCTCAGGACAACCGCCCTGAATCATAAAGCCTTCGATAACACGGTGGAAGATAAGGCCGTCATAGAAGCCGTCCTTGACAAGCTTTTCAAAGTTTTCAACTGTGATAGGAGCAATATCAGGATAAAGCTCCAGCTTGATTTTCTTGCCGTTTTCCATTTCAATAACTACCATAATGATAATTCCTTTCAAAGTTAAAATAATACCTTATAATTATACCATATTTTTCATAGGATTGCAAGCGGTTTTCAATCCTCGAAAATTCCTGTTGAAAGGTATCTTTCACCTGTGTCGGGAAGAAGCACAACAATAGTTTTCCCCTCGTTTTCGGGACGCAGTGAAAGCTGTGCTGCTGCATACAATGCTGCACCTGAGCTTATTCCCACAAGAATGCCTTCGCTTCTTGCCATTTTCTTTGCAGATTCGAAAGCGTCCTCGCTTGTTACGGTGATAATCTCGTCAATAATATCCTTGTTCAGCACGTCAGGAACAAAGTTTGCTCCGATACCCTGAATTTTATGCGGTCCTGCCTTGCCCTGTGAAAGAAGCGGAGAATCACTCGGTTCAACTGCAACTATTTTCACGTCAGACTTCATGATTTTCAGATATTCTCCGACGCCTGTAATTGTTCCGCCTGTTCCGACACCTGCAACGAAAATATCGACATTTCCGTCGGTATCACGCCATATTTCGGGTCCTGTCGTACTGCGGTGGATTGCTGAATTTGCGGGGTTTTCAAACTGGCCTGCGATAATTGAGCCGTCAATTTCACGGTTAAGCTCCTGTGCCTTTTCAATTGCTCCGCTCATTCCCTTTGCGCCCTCTGTAAGGATAACCTCTGCACCAAAGGCTTTAAGCAGCATACGGCGCTCAACGCTCATTGTATCTGGCATTGTGAGGATTACACGATATCCTTTTGCACTGCCGACAGCGGCAAGTCCCACACCTGTGTTTCCACTTGTCGGTTCGATAATTGTTCCGCCCTCTTTAAGTATTCCCTGCTCCTCCGCGGCGGTAATCATTGCCATCCCGACTCTGTCCTTTGCACTTCCTGCAGGGTTGAAATATTCAAGCTTGGCAAGGATATCTGCTTTGCCATTCTTATTATAGTTATTCACACGGAGCAATGGGGTATTGCCCACAAGTGCACTGATGCTTTCGTATATTTTCATTCAGAAAACCTCTTTTCGTTAAGATAATAAAATTATACCACGCCTGTGCTTTATTGTAAAGTACGGCGTGGCAGGTAATTTTATTAATGTTGTTATGTCTGATTATCCCTTTACAGCGCCTGCGATTACTCCCTCGATGATATATTTCTGGCTGAACAGGTAAAATACGATTATGGGAACAATTGCGAGAACAAGCATTGCCATAAAGCCACCCCAGTTTACAGCACCGTATGCGCCCTGCATTGCAATCTGAATTGCTACGGGGAGGGTTTTGTTGCCCGTGCCTAAAATGAGATACGGAAGCAGATAGTCGTTCCATATCCACATGGCGTTCAGGATTGTTACGGTTATGGCAGTCGGTTTGAGAATTGGCATTACCACAAGAAAGAAAATCTGCAGGGGGTTACAGCCGTCTATTTCCGCTGCTTCTTCAAGCTCCCTCGGAATACTTTTCACGAAGCCGCTGAGCATGAACACGGACAGACCTGCTCCGAAACCAAGGTACACGAAAATTATTCCCACAGGGTTGTTGAACTTGATTTTTGTTACGACGTAGGTCATAGTATACATAACCATCTGAAATGGCACAATCATGCTGAAAAGAAAGGTTTTGTAAATTGCTCCTGTAAGGAAATTCTTCACGCGGACAAGATACCATGCTGTCATTGAGCAAAGCACTGCAATTACAAGCACTGACAGTACTGTTATAAACAGCGAGCGGAGAAATGCACCCAGAATACCTGAGCTTTGTATTCCTGCAACGTAGTTGTCCAACCCTGCAAAGGTTTTGCTGTCGGGCAAGGTGAATGGGCTTCCCATAATACTGAACTTTGTTTTGAAAGAGTTGATTACAACAATAAAAATCGGAAACAGAAACAGCGCTGCCAGCAATACAAGCAGACAGAAAAGAATTATGCTGTTACGCTTTTTCGTCATCAGCTTTCGACCTCCCTGCTGCTGGTGAATTTAAGCTGCGCAAAGGCAATCAGTGCCACGATAAGGAAAAAGATTACCGCCTTTGCCTGACCCACACCCTGCCAGCCTGCGCGTCCGTAGAACGTATTATAGATGTCCAGCGCAAGCATTGAAGTTTTTCTTGCAGGTGCACCTGCGGTAAGGGCAAGGTTCTGGTCAAACAGCTTGAATGAATTTGTAAGGGTAAGAAAGGTGCAGATTGTTACTGACGGCATAAGCATCGGAATCGTAACATTTTTAAGGGTCTGAAAACGTGTTGCACCGTCAATCTGCGAAGCTTCGTGCAGGTCACGGGGAATATTCTGCAGACCAGCTATATAGATTACCATCATATATCCGATTAACTGCCAGTTGGTGAGGATAACAAGTCCCCAGAAACCGTAGTTTGCGTCATAGCTTAAATCAACACCGAAACGGTTAAGCACGCCGTTTATAATGAGGTTCCATATATAGCCAAGAACAATTCCGCCGATAAGATTCGGCATAAAGAAGATTGTGCGGAACACGTTCTTGCCTCTGACTGCACTTGTCAGGACAAGTGCAAGCAGAAATGCAAATATATTTACGGTTACAACCGAAACAAGGGTGAATTTCGCCGTAAACCACAGCGCATTAAGAAAATCCGCATTGCTGAATGCAAGTGCGTAATTTTTTATGCCTATCCACTGAGCGTTTTCAACGGTGGTGAATTTATTGAATGACAGATAAATTCCCATCAGAAACGGGATAATAAAGAACGCTGCAAACGCCAGCAGAGTCGGCAGTACAAACAAGGGAAAATATTTCTTAATCTCAATCAGCCCCTTTGTTACTGTGCAAGATATGAGCTTTCTGTTTTCCAGCTTTCGGTTACGATTTTTTCAACGCCTGCCCAGTCGATGCTGCCCTGTGCGTACTGAAGAAGTGCTGCACCGAAATCCTCTTTAAAGGTCTGGCTTGGGAAAAGTGTGAAGTTCCATGGAATATTCACGATGCCGTCTTCGTCCATCCAGTCAAGCACCTCTCGGGTAAGCGGGTCGTCAGGTGTATCTGCGGCGTCAAAGGTATCAAACGGAGCGATAAATCCAAGCTTGTTTGTAACGTAATCCTTGCCCATATCGCTTGAATAGAGCCAGTAGAGGAAGTCAGCAGCAGCCTGCTGTTCCTCGGCGGAAGCCTTGGAATTGATACAGAAATAATTTTCCGTACCGATACAGAGTCCCTGATTTTCTTCACCCTCAACACCTGTATAAATAGGCAGGTACTTGATGTTTTCAGCGGTTACAACGTTGCCGTCAATGCCATTGATCTGGCTCCATGCCCAGTTGCCGTTCTGCACCATTGCACACTCGCCGAGGGCAAATTCAGCCATTGACTCATCAGTAATCTTTGAGCCGAGCATTTTTCTGTCAACGGTGGAATTATTGATATAGAGGT